>JARRLT010000095.1:0-17446 GCA_037386725.1 Promethearchaeota archaeon | reverse complement strand
TTTTTTGATTTATTTCTTGTCAAATTGGGTTAAAATTATTTAAAATCTAACTTGATGATTATTTGATTAATAGCTTGATTTTGGAACACAACTAAAACATTTTTATATTAAACTTGTTATATATATAATAACATTTAAATTGAGCTTTTCCAAAGCGGAACGGGCTTCCTGATTCCGGGCTAGATGATATCTGGCTGAAAAAGCTCTTAGGAAGTGATTTAAAAGTGAAGACAAATTATATAACCTATCTGATTGCTTTTTACTTTCCTAAATCAATTTTGAATCTCCTGACTTTCACCTTTTCTTCCCTGATTTATGAATGCTATGAAAAAACATTAAAACCAACCATAACAAAGAGTTCGAATTATTTTGAATTCTCAAACGATAAACTTAGAAAAAGCTTGGCAAACTCAATTTTTATGTTTGGAATACCTAAATTGAAAATTAAAAAGAGGAGGTAAACTTCATGGCAAGAAAAAGGAATTATACTCCAAATGAAATGCGTTCTCGAATGATGAATTCCCAGGATTTAATGGGTAAAAGTGCATCAGATAACAGATCCAATCAATTGAATCCCAATAATTCGGAGTATAAGGGAAATAAAAAGTGTTTAAAGTAGTAAACAGGAGTAATAAAGCATTTGAAGGATATAAATTAAGTAAATAAGGTCTAACCGGACCTTTAATTTTTTAATTAAAAGGTATTAAAATTGAAATATACTGAAATAATCAAGAAAAAAGAAAATATGGATAAGTTAAAAATTCTGAAAATAATTCATGGATATCCTCCCTATTATATGGCGGGTTCCGAAATATATTCATATAATCTATGTAATGAACTTAAAAAAAGATCTGAAATTGATATTTCAGTTTTCACGAGAGTTGAAGATATTTATAACCCCTTATATCAAGTAGAAGAATCAATAGAATCTGGAATTAAAATCATTAGGGTTAATAAATCAAAAAAAGATTATACATTTCGCGATAAATATATCGATAAGAAGTTAGTACGAATTTTTGAAATATATTTACAAAAGATTAACCCAGACGTGATTCATATAGGCCATTTGAGTCATTTAACAGTTTTAATCGTCGATATCATTAAAAAGTATAATATCCCTATTATTTTCACATTACATGATTATTGGATGATTTGCATAAAAGGACAACTTATCAATAAGGATTTTCAATTATGTTCGGGACCCGATTTAGAAAAATGTGTATTCTGTAATCAAAAATATTTCATAGATAGACAAACCGGAGAGAGGGAGGTAAGAAGATGGCTCAATAAAATAAAAGAAATCAATCAAAAAATTGATTTATTTATCGCCCCTTCAAGATTTCTAAAAAAAGTTTATGTAAATAATGGAATTCCAGCTGATAAGATATTGTATATGGATTATGGATTTAATAAAGAATATTTTAAAAAATTAAAGAAAACCAAGGATAAAAGAATTAGATTTGGCTTTACTGGTAGAATTATTCCCGTAAAGGGAATTGATTTACTGATCAAATGTTTTAATGAAATTGATCCAAAAAAAGCCTCATTAAATATCTATGGTAGATTAGACGATGGAATAAATTACTTGAAGAAGAAGGTTAAAAATCTAGGAATTCATTTTCATGGAGGGTATAATTATTGGGATATTGGTAAAGTATTGTCAAACATAGATGTTTTGATTGTTCCTTCTATCTGGTATGAAAATTCTCCTTTAGTCATTCATGAAGCAAGTTTAGCCAAAATACCAGTTATTGCATCAAATTTAGGGGGAATGGCGGAACTTATTATAGATGGAAGGAATGGATTTTTATTCGAACCAAGGAACGTAGATGATCTGAGGGATAAAATTTATAGATTTATTAATCAACCCGAACTTATTGAAACAATTTCCCAGGATTCGAGTTATATTCGGTCTATTCAAGAAGATGCAGGAGATTTGATAAAAATTTACAAAAAATTAGTTAAAAAAGAGGTGTTAAGTCAAATTGCTATCTAATATTAAAATGAAAGTACCTTGGAGGATCACATTTGATACAAATCCTGATCAATGTAACTTAAATTGTATAATGTGTGAAGAACATAGCATTTATAATAAAAAGAAAAAATTGAGAAATCGGGTCATGGATTTCAAAATCATTAAAAAAATGGTTGAAGAAACAGTTGATTTTGGTCTTAAAGAAATAATTCCGAGTACTATGGGAGAACCATTGCTATATAGAGATTTTAGAAAAATGATTGATCTAATCAAAATGTATGGTTTGAAATTAAATTTAACAACCAATGGAACCTTTCCGATTTTAGGTGTAAATGAATGGGCAAGTTTAATTTTACCTATTGCAAGTGATATAAAAATTTCAATAAATAGTTCCAATAAAAAAATAGCTGAAAATATCATGCAAGGATTAAATTTTGAGAAACAAGTAATGAATATCACAAAAATAGTAAAATTTCGTGATAAAATAAGAAAAGAGGGAATAAATAATCCCTCAGTTACTCTACAAGTAACTTTTATGGAACAAAATATAAATAATCTAAAAGAATTATTAAAATTCGCAATTAAGTTAGATGTAGACCGATTTAAAGGGCATCATCTCTGGATTACCCATAATGAAATAGCAGAAGAATCATTAAAGAGAAATAAACATTCAATAGAAAGATGGAACGATCTTGTAGATGAATTAAATATTATGAGTAGAGAAATTGAGTTAAAAAATGGAAAATATATAATTTTAGACAATATATATAAGTTGAATAATTTAAGAAGAGAACAAAAAATTCCCTCGAATTATCTCTGTCCTTTTTTAGGAAAAGAAGCTTGGATAGATTGGGACGGAAATTTTAATGTGTGTTGTGCTCCAGATCGCCTAAGACGCTCTTTTGGAAACTTTGGGAATGTATGATATTTCGTTATCCTTTGACGAGACGTATCATATATACAAAAATTACCCTTTATATGACAATAGATTTAAAAAAGTTATGAGTTTTCACGAACCTGGAGTCGCTGCTGTTAAGGATGATGAAGGAGCTTATCATATAACATTAAAATGTAAACCACTCTATAAGCAGAGATTTTTAAAAACCTTTGGTTATTATGATAATATTGCGGCCGTAAAGGATGGAGAAGGGTATTTTCATATTAATTTAAAAGGATTTCCAATTTATAATAAAAAGTTTGAATGGGTTGGAAATTATCAAGAGAATAGATGTGTTGTAAGAGATTTTGAAAATAATTACTTTCATATTAAAAAAGATGGAAATTGTGCTTATCAGCAAAAATATAATTATGTGGGAGATTTTAAATATGGGATCGCCGTAGTTTACACAAAAGAAGGTTTTGCTCGACATATTAATAGAAATGGTGATTTTATACATAATAATAAATTCTCTGAATTAGGTGTGTTTCATAAAGGTTATGCTATAGCTCGAGACACAAAAGGTTATTTTCATATTGATAAAGAAGGCAATCCTATCTATAAAGAGAGATACAAATGGATCGAACCATATTATAACGATCGAGCTTTAGTATCAAATTTTCAAGATGAATTATTAACCATTAATAATTCGGGGGAAATAATAGATAATATTAGAGACGATGCGTCTAAAACTACACAAGAACTTCAAAGGAACCACTTAATGGATATGTTGGTTGGATATTGGAAAACTCAGATTATCTATTCCATAGTTAAGCTTGGAATTCTTGAATTAATTCAAAATGGATATAACACCTTTAATAAATTAGATTCTAAATTGAAAATTCCCAAAGAATCTTTAGGTCTGATCATAAATATCTTAAAAGTTTGGAAATTCATTTCAGATAATGGAAATTCATATTCATTAAATTATTTTGGCAAACTATTGACAGAAGGAGACCCTAAACCACTAAAGTATGCTGCTTTGATGTGGGGTTCTGAACATTACCATACTATGGGAAGATTAATCGATGCTTTAAAAGAGTATAAACCTCAATTTAAAAAAGTCTATAATAAACCCCTTTTTGAATATTTTAATTCGAATAAAGAGAGAGCAATGCTCTATCTTAAGGCATTAAAAGAGTATTCTACTGATTATGAAGAATTAATTAAGTATTGTGATTTTTCTAAATCTAAGATTATTTTAGATGTTGGAGGAGGACATGGAAGTCTTTTAGTTAAAATATTAGAACGTAATAATCAAATTGAAAAAGGTATTATTCTTGATCTTCCTGAAATTACTCAGCAAGCTAAACCCCTTATTATGAATGAGTCTATCAGAAGTAAATTGGAGTTTTTTCCATCCAATTTCTTTGACCCAATCCCTTTTAAAGTTGATACTATATTAATGAGTAGAGTTTTACATGATTGGAGTGACCAAGAAGCAATTGAACTTCTTAAAAATATAAGAAATTCATTAATGGACAATGGTAAATTAATATTACTCGAGACGATTATTCCAAAAAATCCTACTGAAGATAAAGGTATCTCATTAAATTTCAATCTCTTGGTGACTGTGGGAGGAAAAGAGAGGAATGAAATTCAAATTAAGAAAATATTAAACAAATCTAATTTTGAAATTGAAGAAATTAAAGCAAAAGATAATCTAATCTCAATAATTATTGCAAAATAATAATATTGACTTCTCAAAATTTTTTCTTTCATAATTTAATTTAGGATTTTTTTATAGTTCCTTAACATAACTGAACATTAAATACTTAGATTTTGTAAAAGTATTTTCAGATTTTCTACATAAAAGTAAAAAAATAATAATTAGTGAAGAAGGGATATTAATTTTTTGGAAAATTAGAATTAAGGGAAAGCATTTAAATTCCAATTAAACCTTAATAAGTAATAAGAAAACCTTAAAGAGTTCATAAAAGATGTTTAAGAAGTTAGAGGAGGTTCGCCCCATAATTTTAGAAATTTTAAAAAGACATGAGGTAAAACAAGCGTCTCTTTTCGGTTCCATTGTAAGGGGGGAAATGGACAAGGAGAGTGATATAGATTTACTTATAAAGTTTACTGGTGATAAAACTTTAATGGATCTAGTTAGATTAAAGCTCGATCTCGAAGAAAGATTAAAATGTAAAGTAGATGTTCTAACGTATGATTCATTAAATCCGTTACTGCGTGATCAGATATTAAATGAACAAGTTGAGATTTTATGAATAAAAAGATTATTGATCTATATGGTATTTTAAAGATAGGTGATACGCAACCTACAGTGATGATGGGTGTACTTAATCTAAGTCCCGAATCTTTTTACCAAGGTTCTGTATATGCTGATTTACAGAAATTGAAAAAAGCAACGAAGAGTATGGTTATGAATGAGGCAAAGATTCTAGACTTAGGAGCAAGAAGTACCGCACCTTGGTCTAAAAAGATTACAGTAGAAGAAGAATTAGAGAGATTATTACCTGCGATGGAACTGGTATCTTCTATTATTCCTAATGATATTTTAATCTCTGTTGATACACAATATATGAAAGTTGCAGAAGAAGCATTTAAAATTTCAGAGAGATATGACAAAAAAATAATTATAAATGATGTAAGTTGTCTGAAAACTGATCCAAAGTTAGGAGAATTTATAATCAAGAATAACTTACCCTGCATATTAATGGCTTCTAAAGAAATACCTGGAGATATATGTACCATCAAAGAAATAAAAAATCAGTTCGTAAAAACAAAAGAAGAGTTGGGTAAGAAGGGATATGATACTGATAAAATAATTTTAGATCCAGGAATTGGCCATTGGATTGAAGAAAAAACTCCAGAATGTGATTTACGAATTATAACGAATTTAGATGTCCTCAAACCCCTTCAAAATCCAATTCTAGTGGCAATATCACGTAAATCATTTATAGGGGCAATCTTAAATCGACCTAATCCTGAAGACAGACTTAGTGGAACTTTAGCAGCAACGGCAATAGCCGTATATAATGGTGCACATATAGTTAGGACTCATGACGTAAACGAACAATTAAATGATATAATTAAAATGGCTACAGAACTTAGATTTCATAAAAAATAATAATAATTTCATTATCATATTAAGAGAGATGCAGATCTCTGTGTTAGATTTAGTTCAAGGGTAATATTACTCTAAAAAAAGCAAATCTAATGAAGGAGTAATTAAACTTTATCTAATTTCTTAAATAATCTGGTAATTGGTAATAGTTAAATTTAGACGGGAGGTTATTTTCATTAAATATTATATTTAGAGTATAACATTTTATTTGTATTAACTCTGTAATCATATGGATTAAAATAGGTTTTCTCACTTGAAAATCACAAAATCCTTGCTTACAACCAAAAAGGATGAATTATGGTGAATATAATTGTGAGCGGGAAATCCTTCACTAACTTATAAGTTCAAAACATTTGAGGAAGTAACTTAATGGTCTTTATTGCTTCAAATTTCGTTTAATAGAAAAATCTAAATTTATGGCATTTTTGGCAAAAAACAATGATTAAAGTTTTCAAATGATAAGACTCTTAAATCGTTTCCTAGATAAAATATATAATAGCTTACTTACCTTACATTTTAATGTTTTTGAATCCTTAAAATGAGTGCTAAGATTAATAAGTCTGTACACCATATTATTATATGAGGATCATAATTTTTTAACTCGAGTAAAAGGAATCATATTTGTATTTTGATTTCATCACTAGTAGAAATCTCTAAAAATCTAAATTTAGTGTTAGAATGACTAATAATATCACAAATAGTTCGGGTTCTTATGAAGCTGAGAGCATAAAAGTACTAAAAGGCTTGGAGGGTGTGAGAAAACGTCCTGCAATGTACATTGGGGACACGGGAAAGAAAGGTTTGCATCATTTGGTCTTTGAAGTACTAGATAACAGCGTGGATGAGGCAATTTCACAATATGCTGATTATGTTGAGGTCCAATTTTACGAAGACAACTCTGTCGAGATTTCTGATAATGGACGAGGCATACCGATTGATAATCATAAAGAATTCAATAAACCAGCGGTGGAGGTAATAATGGAACATCTCCATGCTGGAGGAAAATTTGATAATAAAAGTTATAGAATTTCGGGAGGACTTCACGGTGTAGGTCTTTCAGTGGTATGCGCTCTTACAGAATGGTTGATCGTTGAAATTAAAAGAGATGGGGTATGTTATAAGCAAAAATTTTCAAGAGGATTAAAGATTACAGAACCAGAAATAAATAAATGTGATCCTACCCTTCATGGAACAAAAATTAGATTTTATCCCGATGCAGAGATTTTTGAATTTGATCCAACAGAGAAATCAGTTTTCCACTTTTCTACGATTGCGAATAGAATGCGAGAATTAGCTTTTTTGACGCCTCAAGCGAAATTTGAGATTTATGATCGGGAAAGCGAAGAAAGAGAAGAATTTCACTATACTGGTGGTATAAAAGAATTTATAGTTCATCTTAATTTAGAGAAACAACCGTTACATGATGAGATTATATATATAAAAGATATATATAGCGAAGATGATGATGATGTTGAAATTGAGATTGCTATGCAATATAATCAAGGTTATCAAACGAATATTTTGACTTATGCTAACACAATTAACACAATAGAAGGAGGAACTCATCTAACGGGGTTTAAATCATCGTTAACTAGAACTTTGAATTCTTACATAGAAAAATATATGGCAAAAAAGTATCAAGATGTTTCTTTAAGTGGTGGTGATACGAGAGAGGGTCTTTCGGCGGTGATTTCGGTTAAACTTGCAGATCCACAATTTGAAAGTCAAACAAAAATAAAGTTAGGAAATCCAGAAGCTCGCCAAGCAGTTAGTCATGTTTTATCAGAACATCTTAAAATCTATTGATGCTAAAAAAGCACGTGAAGCAGCTCAAAAAGCAAGGCAATTAATAAGAAGAAAATCTGTTCTAGATAATGCTCGACTACCCGGTAAGTTAGCAGATTGTTCTTCTAATGATCCAAATGAATGTGAAATATTTATCGTTGAGGGTGACTCTGCAGGTGGTTCGGCGAAACAAGGAAGAGATAGAATATATCAAGCAATACTACCAATAAGGGGAAAAATCCTAAACGTTGAAAAAGCTCGGATTGATAGAATATTAAAAAATAATGAGATACAAGCAATTATTAAAGCTTTAGGAGTAGGAGTCCAAGGAGTAAATGATGAAGAATTTGACATTGATGGCTTACGATATGACAAGGTTATAATTTTTTGCGATGCAGATATTGATGGGAAACATATAGAAACTCTTTTACTTACATTCTTTTTTAGATATATGCGACCACTTATCGATGAAGGACATTTATATGTAGCAGTACCTCCACTTTATAATGTGAGTTATCGTAGTACGGGAAAATATGTTTATGCAGATAAAGAGAAGGTTGAATTCATGAAAGAATTAAGAGAGAAATATGATCTTTCTGATAATAGTTCCATTAAAATTAAAAGATATAAAGGTCTTGGAGAGATGGATCCTGATGAGCTCTATAAAACTACAATGAATAGAGAAACTCGTATTTTGAAACAAGTAATATATGAGGATCATCTTGAAACCGACCAAGTTTTCACAAAGTTAATGGGTAAAGAAGTAACCCCTCGAAAAAAATTTATTATTAATCATTATGATGAAGTAAATGTTCTAGATATATAACAAGAAGGAAAATATCTAATTTTTTACAAATTTTATAAGGCAATTTAATTATGGCAACCGAAAAGATTAAAGAAACTTTACTTAAAGAGGAAATGGAGAGTAGTTATATAGATTATGCTATGTCGGTGGTTGTCGGAAGAGCTATCCCAGATGTACGTGATGGATTAAAGCCAGTTCATCGAAGAATTATTTGGTCAATGGCTGATAACAATCAATTTTACAATCGTCCACATGTTAAGTCAGCACGTATTGTTGGAGAATGTTTCATGGAAGGGACCTTAGTAAACACTGTAAATGGTTTAAAACCTATAGAATCTGTCAATATCGGAGACAAAGTTTTTACTCACAATGGAATTGATGAAGTTATAAGATTATATGAGATGCCTGAAAAAGAACTGTTAAGAATAGAACTAGAAAATGGCATAAATAATATTTGTACAAAAAGACAAATGTTTAAAAAATTTAATCCCGATCTTAGTCTCTCTTGGAAAACCGCCGAAGAGTTAAAGGCTGGAGATTATATTATCTGTCGTTCCCAAACTAGGACTCAGGAAATTCCGATTAAAATTGGGGATCTCTCTTTTGATAATGAATTAGCATATTTCTTAGGATTTTTTCTTGCCGATGGTTGGATCGACAGAGATAATAAACGAGGTTATCATAGAATTTCATTTGCATCTGAATCAATAGAAATATTAGAATATATTCAGAAAATTCTTTTGAAAAAATTTAATCAATCAGAAAAGATTTTAGAAAAACAAAAGAATTTTTATTATTTGAGGATCAATAACCATGAATTAAATACCAAATTAATTGATTTGTTTCAAATTCAAAATAAATATTCCAATAATATTTCTATCCCTCATTTTCTCTATAGTTCACCTGAACATGTGATTTATTCTTTTATTAGTGGATTTATTGATGGAGATGGATCCATTCATCAAAATCGTAATCAACTTAGCGTTCATTCTATTTGCAAATCTTTTATTGATGAATTACAGATCTTACTTTTTTCTAGTGGAATTAATTCTGTTTCTTATTACTCCTCATTTAAATCTAGTTATATTGAAGGGAGATTAATAAAAAGTGATAAAGATCATTATTCATTGGAAATAACTGGTCAAGATTTCATTAATATACTAGATAAGCTAAATTTAAAACACCCTAAAAAGAATAAGAGAAAATTTTTAACAAATCGGCGAACAATTGCGTCAAAATATGAAGAAATTCCATATATTGGAAAATATATTTTTAAGGAATTTTCTGATAAACATTTAGGTGGAGGTTGGTACAAGGATGTCAATGGAGAAAAGATAAGAAAAGACAATATTAAGATCTATAAGTCTACTATTGATATTCTTAATATTAAAGAAAAGATGGAGTCAATTGGGTCTGAATATCTGAACTTGATAAATGAAATCCTCGAACATAATTATTCATTTATAAAAATTAAAAATATTCAAAAGACTGAACCAAAAAAGACATACGATATTCAAGTAAAAAATAATCATCAGTTTATTGCAAATGGTATGCTTGCCCATAACTGTTTGGGAAAATATCATCCTCACGGTGATGCTGCTGTATATAATAGCTTAGTCCGAATGGCACAAGATTTTTCGATGCGATATCCTTTAATTGATCCCCAAGGAAATTTCGGTTCCGTTGATGGAGATCCACCAGCAGCTATGCGATATACTGAAGCAAGACTTTCACAAATTGCTGGGGAACTAATTGAAGATATAGAACGAGAGACAGTTGATTTTCAACCCAATTTTGATGATAGTCTACAAGAACCTATTTATTTACCGGCGAAACTTCCTAATACCATAATTAATGGAACAAAGGGGATTGCAGTAGGGATGTCAACTTCTATGGCTCCTCATAATCTAATAGAAGTATGTCAAGGTATCGTTTCTACAATTGATAATCCGGAAATATCTATAGAAGAATTGATGGAAATCATTAAAGGACCTGATTTCCCAACAGGAGGAATTATCACAAATACAAATGGTATTTATAATGCTTACTCTACAGGAAGAGGAAGGATTCCAATTAAAGGAAAAATTGAATTGGAGACTCATGGTTCAAAGAAAAGATTGGTTATAACAGAAATTCCATATCTACTTAATAAAACATCTCTAATAGAAAAAATAGCAGATCTGATAAAAAACGGGATTCTTAAGGATATCTCTGATATGAGAGATGAATCAGATAGGAATGGGATGCGAATTGTAATAGATTTAACCAAAAATGCTCAACCAGAAATCATTAAAAATATCCTTTTTAAACGAACAAGATTGTTTTCGAGTTTCAATATATTAAACTTAGTTCTAATTAATGAAGGGAGACAACCCAAAGTTCTAAACCTAAAAGAGTTAATTCAAGAATATATTAATCATCGACTTAACATTATCTACAGAAGAAATGAATATGAATTAAAGAAAGCTCAGGATCGTCTACATAAAGTCGAAGGATTAATTATAGCTCTTAGGAATATTGATGATGTTGTTAATATAATTAAAGCAGCAAATGATCGGGAAGATGCAGAGAAAAAATTAATGCAAAAGTACGAACTCACAGAAATACAGGTCAAAGCTATATTAAGTATGCCATTAGGAAGATTAACAAATTTAGAGCAGAAGAAATTATTTGAAGAACAAAATGAATTAGAAACGCAAATTGAAAAATTCAAAGAAATTCTTGCAAGTAAACAGCTAAGACTTAATATTATTAAAGATGAACTTATGGAAATCAGTAAGAATTATGGAGACGAAAGAAGAACCCAAATTGTTGAGCAAAGTATTCGAAACATCAAAAGAAAAGATTTGGTTAAAAAAGAACCTACTATTGTAATGATAACTAAGAATCACTACATAAAACGAATCTCGATTAAGCAATGGAGAACGCAGAATCGAGGTGGAAGAGGTAAAAAGGGAATGGAACTGGGAGAAGAGGATTTTATAAATGATCTTTTCGTATGTTCAACCCACGATACAATTTTATTCTTTACATCAAAAGGTAGAATCTATTCCTTAAAATGCTTTGAAATACCCTCTCAATCAAGAACTGCTAAAGGAAAACCAATTGTAAATCTTCTTCCCCTTCAAGATCAAGAAGTAATATCCGATATGATTCCAATTAACAATTTTAAAACTGATGATGACTTGATTATGGTAACTAAAAAGGGGATTGTTAAAAAAATTAAATTGAAAAACTTTTCCAGAGTTCAAAGTACGGGAATCAGAGCTCAACGAATTAAAAAAGATGATGTCTTAGTAAGTGTGAGAAAATTAACTAATGAATTACAAGACATCTTTATTGCAACAAAAAGCGGATATGCTATTAGGTTTGATGAATCTGAATTGAGAGATCTTGGGAGAAACGCCATTGGCGTGAAAGGTGTGGAATTACGAGAAGGAGATGAAGTCGTAGATACTTTACTGGTAACTGATGACGATATTGTCTTAACCATAACAAAGGATGGTTCGGGTCAAAGAACTTATATAAAAGAATATAGGAAGACTGGAAGAGGAGTAAAAGGAGTGAAAAATATTACTCTTGATGATGAAAACGAAGATGAAGTTATCGCTGTAAAGATAGCTAAAGAAAAAGATTTAATCATTGGGACTGAGCAAGGACAAGTTATCAGAGTGCCAGTTGAATCTATAAGAATCACACACCGAAGAGCAAAAGGAGTTCGGGTTATTAATTTGTATGAGGATGATTCTGTATCTGCCATCGGTAAGTGTTCAAAGAATATTTAAATCCATTATTAGGAACTTTTTAATTCTAAATATTAGTTTTTAATTTTCTTACTTAATGAAAATTAATATTTTTATATAGTGTTAAATTGGGAAGAGAGTCATTAAGATAAGCTTTTAAGATATGGGATTTAATCTTAATTAAGGTGACAAAATGAAAATTGAATCCAATAAGAATCAACTCTTAATTGGACTTATATCTGATACACACATTCCTTCAAGAGTACCTCAGATCCCATCTGAAATTTTAAATGACTTTAAAAAACGAAAAGTCGATTTTATTTTTCATTTAGGTGATTTTACTTCCATTAATGTCTATAATCATCTTTTAAAGGAATTTGGAAACGATAAAGTGATTGCTGTTCTAGGTAATTTAGACTCAAATGAATTAAAGAGGATTCTACCCGAAAAGATAGAATTAGAATTATTTGGTAAAAGAATATTTCTTACACATGGTATGGGAGGTCCTAATATAGTAATAAAACGCCTTAATAGATACTTTGATCTTTCTAATTATGATATTATAATATTTGGGCATGTGCATAGACCATATAATGAATATTGGAAGGATGGAAAATTATATTTGAATCCTGGAACTCCTACAGATAAAAAATTCACAGATATCAATTCATATGCATTTTTGAAAATTTCAAAAAATAATCTTGATTTCGAAATAGTTGAAATATAATTACTTCAATATTATTAATTTTTAAAAATGTAACTTCTTAATGACCTTGGAATTTGTAAATAGTTATAAAGAGAAAGAAAAAAGATTAGGTGCTTTCCATAGTTTTCCCACTCAACTTTTTATAGTGGTTTAGTACTGCTTGCCGAGCGGCATATACAAAAGCTCGTTTAACATTTACACCAGTAATTGCAATTGTTTCATAAACTAAAGTATGATTCATCTTAGCGGTATCTAATACCTTTCGGATTTTCGAAACATCAATAATATCCTCTAAATCTCTTTTATTGGCTAAAACGACCATCGGGACTTCGGGAGGATCTGCTGGACCTGATGGAATTAGTTTGTTCCCATAAAACCTTAGTAATTCCTTCAAACTCCAAATATTTTCTTCCCATTGATCTATTAGAGAATCCCATGTAAATATAACTGCATCTGTTCCCTTAAGCACTGTTTGTCTCTGAAATTTGTGTCGACGCTGTCCCGCGACTGTATAGACTTGAAATACGACATTTGAGACACGAGCTACAACTCTGTCAAAAAATAATGTACGACCAGTAGGATCTTGGATTTGCTGCATATCTCCTGAAGCTAATCCCTCCCTGTTATAGACCCATTCCAAAGCCGTTGTTTTTCCACCCATTTATTCATCACCATTAAATTTATTCATATAATTCATAATTGATCGTAATCTTAAGTTTTTAACTTGTTTTGAAAAAAACTATTTATTATTAATTCAATAAAGTTTAATGAATATAAAAATTTGGAACTCAAAAAATTTTATGGTGCAAATAAAATCATATAAGAATTTGGAGTCCTAAAAATAAGTAATAAATTTAAATTAGTCAGATCCTTTTCTTATTCTTTTACTATTTCCTGATCAAAATTGTTATTAATTGCATTAATGTTGTAAAAATGAGGATATTTAAATATAATTTGTCGCTAAAGATTTTTACCTCATTATTTTAAGAAAATTGTTCCGAAAGTAATTTCCGTTAAACCATCAGTTTACACTCCCAAGATCATTTACTTTAAGAAATTTTTTACAATTTAAGGAATATAAATATATTAATGATTTATAATGTATTACTTAGGTGACCCTCGCCAAGCGTTTGACCTCCAAGATCAAGAGAGGCCTAAAATTGAATAGGGGGAGGAGGGTAAATCAAAAGTGTATATTCTACACTAACCAAAAGACAAAAATCCAGGTGCTTAGCAAGGATCATTGATTAAGTTTAATATTTCTTCTTGAATTTCGAATATTTAGAAAATAGATATTTTTGTATATAAATCTATTTATCAACTCGAATTTATTCTTACCTCCCATACCAAAAAAATATTGGATATTATGGCTTAGTTGGAGCTATATGAATAGGATTTTTGGTTTTTGAGTCTATTATTTCATTTTTTAGTATATTAAATTTACTTATTCTACAGAATATTGAAATTACAATGCTTATAACTTACATCTTTGTCAATTTATTTGAGGTTTTATATATTTTACAAAAATGATCAAAATTATAGAAAAAATTTAAATTCTAATAAAATAAATTAAAATAAACAAAAATTACTTTATATATATAAACCAAAAAGAAGATAATTCATCATGAGTGAGAAAAGTTTTACTTTTTATAGTATATCGACCTTATTCTTAATGGCAATTCACATAATTATATTCATACCTTTTCTGATTTTTTCTAATCAATAAAGAAAAATCCTTCATTTGCTTATCCTTTTCTTGGGATCGTAATATGTACCATCTTTATGGGTTTTTTAATTCCGTGGTATCTAATATTAGCAATACCCGAATGTTGTTATGCTTATTTCATCATCGACCGTTATACTCTCCAAGAAGATTATAATGATACTCCGACTCCATCTTATTATCCTGTGGGGCAGTGGAGTATGAGTGGAATAAATTATCCTGCGGAACAGGGGGATATGCGTGAAAAAATGAAAGCGCAACATGAGGATTCTGAAAATGAAAAATCAGAACATGATTTAAAGAAACATTTTAATAAAAAGATGCATAGGAAGGGATATGTATTATTAGTAGTGATATGTGTTATTACTTTTATTGTTCTCGTTTCATTAGTCTTTCAGGGTAGATATGCTCCTTACGTACTATAATTTTAATGCCTTCAATAATCAATATTAGTCCTTTATGTCTTTTATTTATATAGACAAGATGAGACTCATTTTTATCTAATCAATTGTTAAGGATATTAAGTTAAAAAATTTGAACTAGCACAAATAAATAAATTCATTTCATCATATACATTTTACAATGAGAGTAAATCCTTAATACTTAATTAATAAAAAAACAAAGATATTAATGATGAATAAAAACCACTTATTTTTAATTAAATTAATACCTTTGGTCATAACACCAATTCATATTATTATTTTTATCCCCTTTATTTTTATAACAAAACAATTATGGTATATTTTGTTACCAGAAGCCTTAACATATTATCTTTTAGTAATAAGTACATTTTGGTTGTGGATGAAGAGAAATTATTCCTTTGTATATGCTTATCTTGGGATAGTAATTTGTACATTTTTTATGGGATTTTTAATTCCATTTTATCTAATATTAATTATACCTGAATCTCTGTATGCCTATTTTTTGTTAAATATAAACTTTATAGAACAATCTCATCCATCATTTTTTCATATTACTGATGATTTGATCTTAGAAGAAGGACCATGGATTAATGAATCGCTATATGAAATGAAAGAATTGGTAGAAAGGACAAAATTAAGGAATAAGCAAGAACTTAATAAACAATTTGAAGAAAATTTTAAAAAGTATTATAAAAATCTTCTAATTCTACGTTAAGTTCAAGAAATTAAATAAAATATTTGCTTCTTTAAGGATCTCTCTCTGCAAAGTCTTTGAATGCTTGAAATACATCTGATTTTTCCTTACTGGAAAGAACTTGATCTTTATCAAATTCTTCCAAATCTTGTTTGTTGAATTTTTCTCTACACTCTTTACAAAAGATTACATTTTTGAAATTAACGACTTCCTTACTCCCACATCTTGGACATTCGTATTTTTTGGCTTTTTTAGTCATTTAAGGCATTTTTTGCTACGGTAATATATTATTTAGTCTAATTTAATATTTAATTCTATCATTTTAGGTTTTATTTGAAATTTTACTCTAACTAAAAAATTATTCTCTTTTTAGGACCATAATTTGAGAAAACAAAAATTAAACATAAATTTCCTGTAATAATATTTTAATTAATAATATCTTTTTCAATCTCTTATAGAAAGAAGAAGGGATATAATAATGTCAAATCGGCATTCTCTTAATAATGTCATTCACTTTGCAAAACGTGAATTTAAAGAAAAACGTCCTAAACTAGTAAAGGTATTAAAAGTAAAGAATAGAAGTATTCTAAGGAGAGGATTTCTTCCCAATTTTCAAATATTTGAAAAACCATCTCAAATCTATTTTTTAGTTATGGCAGAATATTCAGAATATTTTAGATTATATTATTTTGATCAATTAGGATCTCTTATTCGAGGGAATAATTTTGAAAAAAATGAAAAAAATTTAAAGGATCTTAATAACGCCACGACAAAGGCTTACCAAATTCCTAAAAAAGAAATAAAACTAAATTACCAAGATGAAAGTGCCTTATTAAAAGAAAAATCTAAAAAAATTCTAAAGACAGTAAATCAATTTTTGAATACAAATCTTACTTTTCCTTTTGTTATTATCGCAGGTCAAAATCAAAATATTAAAAGAGATCGAAATTTTGGAGCATATAAAGAAAAATCTCAATTATTTTTACCAATCAATGCTCGGAAGAAGGGAATATTTCAAATAATAATATTAAACGAAATTTTTTATCAATATCTTTCTACTCATTTAAGATTGACCTTTCCTCAAGATGAATTATTAGATGATATAGCTATACTATTGACGAATCTGTTCTTAAAAAATAAATATCATAATCTTTTAAGCAAAACGTTAGAACCAGAAAGAATAATCAGACTTCTCAAATTATTTAATATAACAGAATTGGTAAAAAAATCATTATTATCAATTGAGAGGAACTATACAAATAAGGAAGTAAGCAATTTCTTTTTTAATTTAAAAAATATTCTCTCAGTATTCAAGAGATATAAAATTAAATTGGATAAAATAGAACTAATTTACTTTTGCAAAAAATTAACCAACTCTTATATGAATATTAAATCTCAATTTTTTTCTAAAAAATTTAATGTGTTAAAAAGTAATACTATTTTCTTTTCTCTCTTCTTTATCTTCGCATAAAATATAATCTATAATTTCCATAATACTCTCCTCTACCCTGGTAAATTATTTTCAAATCTATAAACATCCCTATCGGGTTCCCAGTGACCCGGGTCTT
>JARRLT010000094.1:0-6832 GCA_037386725.1 Promethearchaeota archaeon | reverse complement strand
ATCCATATAATTTTGTGAACTAAAATTAAATAAAATCAATGATTTTTTTGAAAAGTATAATAGTTGATTTTTTCCTTTATAGTCAAATAGATCGATATGGGAAAATCTGGAATCAAAATCCATATTAAGTTGCCATAGATAAAAACCGCGACTATTTTTTACTGTCCCGTTTCTAAAGTATCCAGTAATATTTAAAGTCGACAGACCATAATTAGTTTGATTTTCATACAACTGTAAACAGATAAAATCTTCTTGGTTATCTCTAATATTATTTAAAGAAATAAAATCTAAATGGAAATTGAGAAAAAAGAAATTCAAAAGGTAAAAAAAGACAATGACAGTTCTAATAACTAGACATGATAAGATAGGAGACTTTGTAACATCTTTACCGATGTGTAAAGTATTAAAGGTAAGCAGGAGTTCATATTATAACTGGCTGCGGCGTAATCCAAGCAGGCATTCCATTGAGAACAGGGAGTTGTCTGATCTCATAAAAAAGATATACTTTTCCTGTTTCGGTACTATCAAAAGGTGCTCCTATTAAATAGTCATCAATTCCATCATTATTAATATCACCAGATTCTATTGCACGTGAATCAATAGGATAATCATCACTAAACTCTTGCCAGGTCCATCCTTGAAGTAATTCCATTTGGGTAATAATCATCAATCCTAAACTGCCAAAAATTATCAAAGAAATTGCTAGAAGTACTAAATTGATCGATCTCGGCTTATTAAATGCCTTTTTTTCGTTATTGTTTTTAATATTATCCATTAGAAAAACCTGTATTAAAATTACTAGGTTAAATTTTTCGTAATATTGAATTTAATAATTATGTGTGGTTAATCCTTATAAATTATTGGTTATCAAACAGATGAGGATTTATTCATTTCAAAATTAAGATTAAAAAATTGAATAAATAACAGTAATAAGAAGAAAATTGAGGGTATAACAGTAATAAATTACTAAGGCAATTTTCTCATGATTAACGGCATATAAATTCAAATTATTTTTCTTTAGAGATGTTTAGCAAAAATAATTGTTATAATATAAATAGGAAAAAAACTAATCTTTTATCTAAAACATTTTAATTGAGAAATATGATAAATATTATTTTGGCAATTTTTCAAATTTTAATAGCAGTTGGATTTCTTGGATTTTGGATATATTTTTTTATAGTAGAAAATAACGACCCGAAAAATTCAGAAACGTATTTGGCTTTCGAACGTTCTTTTCCAGTCCCTGATTTGGGATTTGTAACCCCTTGTCTTATTGTTTCAGCAATAGGATTAATTTCAAATCAAAATTATGGAATATTTTTTACAATTGTATCCGGAAGTGCATTATTATTTCTTGGATTATTGGATATATCATTTAATATCCAAAATGGTGGTTACACAAAATCATTGTCTGATACTATAATGAATTTATTTATAAATCTCGTTTGTGTAATTTTTGGTCCAATATTTTTAATATATGGATTTACCTTTTTCTAACTTAATAATAATTTTTCTATTATTCTCTTTTTTTAGTTTTGAATTTAAAACAAGAAACCTTTTGGTCTTAATTACTTTATACCAATTAAGAAAAATAAATATAAAAATTTTCTTTTTAATATTAGAAATAAATAAAAAGAATTAGCTATACACCAATAGGTTGAGTTCTTTGTTTCAAAAATTCAAGACATTTGAATATGATTCGGCGCCTTTTTTCTTTTATATTGATGTAATAGAACCAGATGTGTCTTCAATTAAAGTGGAATTTCTTGAAAAAGCTTTGATCTCAATTAAAGACAATCCAATTATGCCTCTCCCAATGAGGATTGATCGCGTATATAATGGAGAAAATTCAATAGTAATTCGACCTAATCATCCGATTAAAGTTGAGCTCTCAAATAACAAGATTGCCTTCATCAATCCGATCCCTTTTCTTTACTATGGAATTGAAAGATTAATTTATTATACTGAAGTGAGAGTAAATGAATTATTTGGATCAACAATGAGAAAAGAAAAAACAGTGGAATGGTGGAGACATACAGAACCTTTGTTCGGATCTTTTTTCCAATTAGAGAAAGATTTTTCAAAGTTCCTTAGATTATATTTAGATTTAATAATAAGGGCTAAAATAGAAAAGATGGATTTATATGAAGCATCTATGAGTTATTGCAAAAAAATTACAGAAATATGTAATTCCAGAATTGAGGAAAATGCTATTAAAATTAAATATAATCAAGAAATTGTTAAAAAAGAGATGTATCAATTAAAAATCTTCAGAGAATATAAATGGTTTAAAAAGCAAATTAAAGAAGAACTACATCCTGAACTTTTCAATGTTACATTATATGAACTTCCCGGTCAAATAAAAGATCCTCTTAATTCAAATTTAGATCTCTCAAATGCGAGATCAATAAAACTAAAATACATACCATTTCTAATTTATGATGACCTCTTAGATTGTATGTCAAGCAATGTAAAAATATTAGAAGAAAATGACAATACAGAATTAATTGATCCTACCTTTTTATTAGATAACAATGTTATAATAATTAAAGATAAAGAAGCAGCAAATAAAGAGCTTAGAAACTATTCGTGGATACAAAGATTTAAGGATATTGAAGTAGAGCCAATAATTTTTACCATAAAGGAAAAGATTAAGCGAGAGATTCTCGAGAACCGAGAAAAATATTTATAAGTGTTATTTTTATCTTTTTGTTCTCTTTTTAGACATTTTAATCTTTTAAGGATCAAAACAATAATATAGTTTAAGGAAAAAATGTTTATTATCTAAAAAATAAAAGGAACAAGGAATTTTAAGATGGTTGAGAAAAAATTATTTGAGAATAAGTTCGTTATCGTATGTGGAGGATCCAAAGGAATTGGTAAAGCTACCTCCAAGGAAATTGTAAAATTAGGAGGAAACTTATGTATTGTTGCTAGAAATCTAGAGAATTTACAAAATACTGCTTCTGAATTAAAAGAATTAATACTAGATGAAAATCAGTTTATTGAAATAATCTCGTGCGATACAACAAACAAAGAGAAACTTGAGCCTTTATTAAAGCAATTAATTGATAGGAAAGGAATTCCTGATTATTTAATTAATTGTGTTGGATACGCTTACCCTGAATATATTGAAAATCTTACTTTGAATGATTTCAAGAAAAATATGGAGATTAATTACTATGGACAATTGACTCCTATATTAATTCTTTTGCCATATTTTATGGAAAGAAAAAGAGGATATATCGCTAATATTTCCTCAATGATGGGGTATTTTGGAATGATGGGTTATGCAACATATGCTCCTACTAAATTTGCTATTGTAGGTTTAACTGAAGCTTTACGACATGAACTGAAACCTTTTAATATTAAGTTCTCTATATTATATCCTCCTGATACTGATACTCCAGGTTTTAATGAAGAAAATAAAACTAAACCAGAAGAACTAAAAATTATGTCGGAAAGAGGAGGATTACTTAAACCCAAAGAAGTAGCCCATGAATTTGTCAAAGGAATTCTAAAGGAAAAATTTGAAATATTACCAGGTGAAGCAAAATTCATCTGGAGAATGTATAGGCATTTTCCAAAATTAGTTCGATACATTACTGATAAAGACTATAAAAATGCTAGAATAAAGTCAAAGAAATAAAAAAATGAAATAACTTCTAGTTTATAACTTAATCTATTTTCCCTTTTTTACAACTCCTTTAAAAATTTTAAATTGTCCAAAGAT
Organism: Promethearchaeota archaeon; assembly: GCA_037386725.1. GTDB lineage: Archaea > Asgardarchaeota > Lokiarchaeia > Sigyniarchaeales > SOKP01 > JARRLT01. The sequence continues at coordinate 3,099 of JARRLT010000094.1, read as the reverse complement.
TTTGGGGTCATTCTCTATGATAGTAGCAAATATATTTACTGGGGAAGCTGCTCTTGGTTTGTTAGAACTACTTGCTGGAGTAGTACCAAAAAATATGCAAAATCCATTTCCTCCAATCCAATAACCTATATCTCCCACTTCACACTCTAATTGTGAATTTTCAGCATCAATATTGATAGGGATTCCACCATAAAGTTCTTCTCCCCAACGTGATAACTCCACCTTTAAAGGTAAAGAGTCCCAAATCGCTTTACAAGTTTTAGGATTTTTATCTTTGAGCAGTTTTGCCCTAATTTGTCCAATTTCTTTATTTTCTATAATGATATAATCCATAATCCTCACTATGTTCAAATAATTTGAGTTTTTAATAATAGTTTTAGGTTATAAAATTTCAGTTCTCTTGGCATTATCTTAAAAAAATAGAAGATTTAATAATCTAAAAGTAGACATATAAATTGACCTTTGAAAGGAGATTTGATTGAATAAAGCTAAATATTATAAATATATGTTTATCATTGGAGCCTTTTACAATTGGATCAATTCTGGCATCTTCTTTATTCTCAGTATAATTGGATATCCCTATATTTTTACAATACTTGCTTCTTCTGCGCCACCAACTCTATTCTTCCTTCACTCCCTTTTAGGATTGATTGCTACTTTTGGAATTGGATATTTCATAGTTGGAATGAATATTCATAAAAACCACGCTGCTGTAACTTTGGGAATAATCAGTAAACTTTGGTTCTTTTCTTTATGTTTAACCTATGCAATTATGGGACAAATTAGTCCCCTTATAGCTATATTAGGATCTGGTGATTGTTTCTTTGCTATATTATTCATTGAGTTTTTCTTTAATTATAAGAAAATTAAAGAATAAATCTATACTTTTTTTCCTTTTCAATTAATTTAGGAAGTAATGAGTTTATTAAAATTCAATTCTTAATTAGCTCATAAATGAATTAATCAAAAGATGATTAATTTTTATTTTATGCGATTTGATTTTTATATATTAATCAAAGATGTGATAAAATGGTTCTAGAAAATTTAAAGCCACATATAGTTTGGAATATTTTTGAGAATATTATAGCAGAAACACCTCGACCTTCTAAACATGAAGATAAAATACGAAACAAAATAAAAGTATGGTTAAAAGATGTACAAAGTACAACAAGCATGGAATTTCAAATGTCTCAAGATGAAGTAGGAAATTTATTTATTATAAAACCCGCTTCTAAAGGGTTTGAAAATTCTCCATCAATTCTACTTCAAGCTCATTTAGATATGGTATGTATTTCAAATAGACCAGAAGGGTTTGATTTTCATGAAGAAGGAATTCCTATTCGGATCCAAGAGAATAAGGAATGGATTGATTCAGATGGAACTTCATTAGGAGCCGATGATGGAATTGGAGTTGCTTTAGCTCTAGCAATTCTTACTGACCCAAAAATTAAACATGGCCCAATAGAAGTTCTTTTTACCGTAAACGAAGAAGATGGATTCACTGGAGCAACCCAACTAGACGTCAATAGATTTAACATTAATAGTAAATATATGATAAACTTAGATAGTGGCCCATTTGGTAAAATAACTATTGGTTCAGTCTGCGGGAGGAGAGTGTATATCTCTAAAAAATTGGAAGTAGATAATAACGAAAAAACTGAAGATCTCGATTTTATAGAATTAAGTGTTAGTGGACTTAGGGGAGGTCATTCGGGAGGAGATATTCATCTTCCAAGAGCGAATGCAAACAAAATATTAAGTAGGATTCTCTCAAAACTTATTGAGAATATTGATATTTATCTGTCTGAATGGAATGGTGGATTCAAAACTAATGTAATTCCAATGAATTCTAAGGTGATCTTTGCATTCAGGAAGTTAAATGAAGATAAATTCAAAGCGATTATAGATGAAGAAATTTCACATTTATATGAGTATTATAAGCAGAGAAAATATAATACCGATGCCCCAGAACCAGATATAGTTATTGAATGGTCAAAAGCAAAACCAAGAAACATCTTTTCTCTCCATGATAGTAGAAATGCAATAATCATTTCTCATTTAATACCCAATGGTGTTATGAAAAAATCTCCATTTTTTGAAGAATTTGTAGAAACTTCAATTAATCTTGGAGTTATAAAAACTGAGGATAATACTTTAACTTTTGAATCCTATCCAAGGAGTATCTTTAGACCTGAGTTGCATGATCTAGTAAATTCTCTAATTCAATTAACTAAATTGGCAGGATGGGATTACCGATTAAGACCAATTTTACCAGAATGGAAACCAGCATTAAAGTCTGATTTTCTTGATTATGTGAAAAAACAATATGAATCTGTGTTAGGAGAAATGCCTAAAATACAGGTAACACATGGAGGATTAGAAACAGGAGAAATTAGTTTAAAAATAACCGATCTTCAAATAGTAGCCCTTGGGCCTACCGTGGAAGGAGAACATTCACCAAGTGAAAATTTTCTATTCCATTCCTCATTCCTGGTAATTTAAAACATTTATCTGGAATCATCTGCTTAAAGTAACGCGGATTTTCACGTTCTGAAATATTTTGAGTTTCATATAAAGTTTCAAAAATTTTTTTCCCTGAAAATTGGATGTCTTCAAAGTATGGAATAATGGATCTATTTTTACTGATTTGATTAACTACTTTTTCAAGTGGACATTCAGCTTTAGATATATTTCCCTTTTCATCCATAATTCCTGTGATTTGGGTGTTTTCATTATATAGACAAATAACACATTTTGGCCATCTATTATGAAAATAATTTAAAACCAAATCAATTACTTTATGTTTAAGTGCGATGATCCCGTATAAAACTCCTCGATTGTTTATTTCTGTTCTTGTAAATTGTTTGGCTCTATAAGCTTCTCTAAGTACTTCCTTAGCCATTTTAGTCAACTTTTTAGCCATAGTGGTACCTTGATTTCGCAATACAACATTTGAAAGCGAGTTAATTTTTTCTATTAGATGAGGAGTGAATTCTTTATGACGAATGATATTCTTAATTAGTTCATCACGAGAATATCCCTTAGCACATCCAAGGATCTCTAATGGATCTTTACAGGAATTTCTTTTATTCATCAAAT
>JARRLT010000093.1:16512-42441 GCA_037386725.1 Promethearchaeota archaeon | reverse complement strand
TTTTTTTAAAAGATATTTCCAGTGGCTTTCATTAACATTTGAGAGAAGAATTAATTTAAAATCTCCTTTATTGGAAATTTCTTTTAAAAGTTCTATAACCTCTTTATTTTCCTTTGATATAATACTGTTAAACGCTTTATAAAACGCTTTTTGATCAATAATACAGCTATCAACTTGTAATAGTTCACATGCTAAATGATAAAATTCCTCTTCTGACATTTTTCCTTGATGATATAGATCACTATTTCGAAAGAACTCCATCATTAATGCCGATTCAGGTTTATCCAGAGGAGAAGGAGATATAATTTCTTTATAAAATTTTGAAAAATCCAAATCTATAATTACATCTCCTAGATCGAATATAATTGCTTTTATTTTGGTTGTGGTCATAAAGAATCAAGCCCTCTTATTTCCGAAATGATATTTTTGTTGAAAATTTTCTATAGGGTTTTGGAAGTTTATGGCTTGGAAACCCTTTTGTGTCTTCTTCTAACATACTTAATAGTTCTTTCAGTGTAATATTGTTTATTTGTTTTGAAGTCCTTTTTTTATTGTCGTATTTTTCTCCTATTCTACGTTTTCTCACAGAAATTGTCTTATTTTTTACTTCCTTATCTCCCACAATGATTGTGTAGGGTATCCAATCAATTTCAGATTGTCTAATTTTTTTACCTAACGTTTCATCTCTATCATCAAAATCGGTTCTATATCCTTGTTTATTCAATATATCTAAAAGTTCCTCAGCATAATCTTCTTGATCTTTTCCAATTGTGAGAATTCGGACTTGTATCGGAGAAACCCAAATTTTAAATCCTGGAACTGTATGTTCTATTTCTCTATTTGCTGTTTCTAATAATCCCCAGATCATCTATAAACGAGATATTATATTTCTGCCTTTTTTTGCCATCTTGTTCCACATATTCAAGAGCACTTTCCACATCAATTTGAATTGTAGCCAAAGTAGCACTCCTATTTTGAGCAGATAATACTGGTCGTTCAAATTTAAGAATAAAATAGTAATATCTATCTTCCCATAATTCCAGAAATGCGGGTTGTCCTTCTTCTTCTATTAAATCAAAAATCCACTTTTTGTTATCTTCCCAAAATTCTTGGGTTGTTCTAAAAATTAGAAATGATTTTAATCCTAAATTATCCATCAATTCTCTGCTTAAATCATACTGTTTCTTAAATTCCTCAACTGACGAATTAAGATCTTGACAAAAAGTATGAAGATCTGGCATTACAAAACCACGTAATCGTCTAAGCCCGCTTAATTCTCCCTCTTGTTCTCTGCGAAAATCGTATTGTTCCCATTCATACAATCTGAGTGGAAAATATTGGGGTTTAAGATTCATTTTACTAATCATATCAAATTGTAAAAAATCTCCAGCAAATCGTAAGAGATATCTATCATTTCCAGATTCTACCCAATATGTTCTTGCTGGAAATCTTGCCGTTTGAGCTGTGAGTTTATCATTTTTTACTGTATACATTATAGGGGTATCTACCATAACTGCTCCAAAATCAATTAGTTCATCCTCCATATATCTTTTAATTAGATTTTTCATAACAACCCCTTTAGTGTACCATCTCAGATTTCCAGTATCTGTATTTGGTTCAAAATCGACTAATTCAAACTCTTTCATAGATTTAATATGAGATGGCTCCTCTCCAGTATCATTTCTCTTTAAACCTAATTCTGAATTGAGGAATAAGTAAAAATCTTTATCATCAATGTTCTTTATATGAGCAATATTCCCATCTGAATCATATTTAATATCTACTTCTCTCCTATCCGGAGTAAGGATTTTAAAAACCGCATTCTCAACATGTTCTTCGGGCTGAATATATAATTTAACATCTCTATACATTTCTGCTAGTTCATGGCCTAAACATTGAATTTTAAATGACTTATACCAACCAAAGGGAGAGAATTGAGCTTCAATACCTTTTTCTTTCAATCTTTCGGCAATTTTTGGGCAAACGTTCATTGCAACTCTTTTATCACTTAAGAATTTACTTAAGTGTGCCCAAGGATAAACTAATACCTTATCGACGTGATATTGACTTCTTTCCATTATCAGTTCTTTGATCTTTCTGGTTTTTCCCTGGATTTTTCCTGATTCAATCTTTTTATTATATTTCCTTATTTCTTCATTTTGTTGTCTTATTTTTTCTGGAAAATTTGTAATTTGAAGGATTGCTTCCTCAATCACATCTGCTCCTTGTTTTGAAATAACATCTATATCATATGTATCTTGATCTTCAACGGAAACAAAAGCAACGAGAATAAGGCCATCCATTGAAATTTCTTTTTGTTCGAATTCTTGAGGATTACTAGTAGCTTCTTTATTTTTAGTAACTTTAACATTTTTTGAATGAATTAGTAAGATCTTCACATTAATCCCATTTTAAATTGGTTTTTCTATATAATTAATAATTTCCAAACGTTTTCTTAATTTTGTTAATTATTTATAATAAATTAATTATTAGTTAATTTTAAAATAACTAAATATTATGAATCTTGAAGATAATTTCTCAAAAGTAACAACCTTTTTGGATAGTATTGATGGCTCTCGTGAAGAAATTCTTAAAATTTCAAGGCAGATTACTCGAAAATGCAGTGTTGCTATAAAATCTATACATCGAGCTGAATTTGATCTTTCTAAAGAGAAAATTGAAAATATACAAGAAGAATTAAAAACTTTAAGAAACCTTGTCAATAAAAATCCAGGATATTTCTTTAAATACCTAAAAATTCCAGAGCAAGAATTTGCTGAAGCAATATGCCTTTATGCTTTTATTAAAGGTAAAGAGATTCCAAATCACAAGGATTTAAACATTGATGCTTTAAATTATGCTTTGGGTTTAGCTGATGTAATAGGTGAACTCCGGAGATATATTCTCGATAATATCAGAAAGGCAAAAACTAATAACCTTGATGTGTTTTTAGATATTATGGAAGATATTCATACACAACTCTTTTCTTTGGATTATCCAAGTGGACTAACAAAAGATTTAAGGCACAAAACAGACATTGCAAGAACTTTACTTGAAGATTATTTTATAATCAATACTATTTAAAGTTTCATTAGTAATCATTCCAATATTAATGATACTTGCTCCCGAATAAAATCCAATATTGTTAATGTTAAGAGTATGATCATCAAAGATGACACGACTTTATTTTGATAAATTAACTAGTATATTAAGAAAAAATGCCCTTCAAAATTGAGGATATTAAGAAAAAATCGAAAGAAAACTATGAAAAAGCTTGGTTAGAGACAAAAAACTTATTAAAGTTGAAAGGGAATTACTTTCAGCTTGAAGATAAATCAAAATCGCATCCAATACCTGAATTCATATCTAAAGCAAGAAAGATTATGCTATCTTTAGGCTTCGAAGAAGTATTATTACCTATGTTCATCGAAGAATATGATATATATCGTCAATATGGTCCTGAGGCAGCTCTTATTCTTGATAGGGTTTTTTATCTGGCAGGTTTACCTCGTCCTGATATTGGAATCTCTAATGATAAATTTAAAAAGATTTTAGAACTCATTCCAACATTTCAAAAATTTGATGATTTAAAGTCAATCTTTAGAGAATATAAAAAAGGTGAGATTGAAGCTGATAATCTCTTTGAAGTTTTTGTTGAAAGGTTAGAGATTAATGAAACTCAAGCTTCAGAATTGATTGACAAAATATTTCCTGAATTGAAAACATTAAAACCTATACCTACAAAAACTACATTAAGAAGTCATACTACGGCGTTATGGTTTAAAGTATTAAAGGAGTTAGTAAAAAAGAAAAAGTTACCTTTGCAGTACTTCTCAATCGGAAAGAAATTCCGGAGGGAACAAAAGATAGATTCCACTCACCTTTATGATTCTTATACTTTAAGTTTAGTTATCGTGGCTGAAGAAATCTCCTTAGATGACTGTAAAAGTATAGCTGAAAGGATAAGTAAAGAATTAGGATTTAAAAACAGTAAAACCGAAATTAAAAAGGCAACCTCAAAATATTATGCACCCCAGACAGAATTTGAAATTTATGTAAGACATCCCACCACTATGGAATGGATTGAAATCGGAGATGGAGGCTTTTATAGTCCAATTAGTTTGGCAAAATATAATATTGAGTATCCTGTTTTTAACATTGGATTTGGAATTGAAAGAATTTGTATGATTAAAAATCAAGTCGATGATATAAGGAAATTGGTCTATCCTTACTTTTATGAAGAAATCTCTTTTTCTGATAAAGAAATAAGCAAGGCGGTAAAGTATAAATACAATCCATCTACTGAAATTGGTTTTGAAATTAAAAACGCTATCATTGAAGAAGCACTTGAGCACAAGGATGATAAATCGCCTCTTGAGATTTTAACATGGAAAGGGAACATAAAAGGAAATGAAATTGAGGTTTATCTCTGGGAATCAGATGATGGTGTAAACCTTCTTGGACCCGCAGCTTTAAATAAAATATGGGTTAGAGAGGGAAATATTTTAGGTTTGCCTCCAAATGAGATATTAGATGAGGGGATATATACTGGAAAGACTTATCTTGAAGGTATAGCTTCAGAAATGGCCTATAATATTGAAATTTTGTTGGATCAAAATAAAGAGTATTTTGAGTATCGAGTTAAGATGTGTTATCGAGCTTCAGAAGTTAATGTTGAAATAGATAATATAATATTGGAATACATACATTCTCAACAAAAGAAAGTGGATATTAGGGGTCCAGTATTTGTAAGCCTAAAATTTATTATTAAAGATTAAAAATTAAATATAAAAATAAAGAACTGATAAAAAATGACAAAGAAAGTAATGATTGCAGGGACTTTTGATATAATCCACCCTGGCCACATTTTTTTAATCAATCAAGCAGCAAAATTGGGAGATGTTTACGTTATTGTGGCAACAGATAAGAATAGAGAAAAATATTCTGGTGTCCCTCCTATTGTACCAGAAGAACAAAGATTAGAAGTGATTTCAAGCATTAAAAATGTAACAAACGCCCGATTAGGAAGAAGGGATAACAACACTCTAAAAACTGTCGAAGAGATCAATCCGGATATTATTCTTTTAGGTCCCGATCAAAAATACAAGATTTCAGATTTGAAAGAAGGCTTAAAGAAGCAAGGTTTAAATCATATAGAAGTGAAGCGATTACAAGAGTATTATGATAAGTATGAACTCAATTCTTCTAGATTAATAAAAGAAAAAATTATCAAGAAATATACAGAAAAGAAATTGTGAAAATAATGTCAGATAAACAGAAAATTAACCCTAATAATTATTCCAATTGGTTTGCTTTATATACATTATGTGAATATTCTAATGAATGCAAAGCAATTAATATAAGTAGTGTAGAATTTGGAAAGCTTTTAGATTTAAGCCAACAAACTGCCAGTAGACGACTTAATGACCTTGAGGAATTAGGATGGATAGAACGTAAAATTGAGGGAAAATCACAAATAATTACAATTACAGAAAATGGAATAAATTTGCTTTTTAATATCTATGAAAACATAAAGGGAATTTTAGAAAATCTTATGATCGTTGGAGAAGTGACTGAAGGTATGCATGAAGGGGGATATTATGTATCAATTAAAGGATATTATGATCAATTTAAAGATAAATTGGGATTTGAACCATATAAAGGGACTCTAAACCTAAAATTAAGTGATACGGATTTGTCAATTTTGAAAGAGCAAATGAATCATATTAAACCTATTATAATTGAAGGATTCAAGGATCAGAATCGAGAATATGGACCGGTTAGTTGTTATGATGTTTACATCTCTCTCCTTGAGAATCGAGAGAAAAAAAGAAAGGCTGCAATTTTAAACATAAAAAGAACTCATCACAAAGAAAATATCATTGAAATCTTGGCTAAACCATATTTGAGGGAGTACTTTAATTTAAAAAATGGCGATAAACTAGTCATCAAACTTAACCATAATCACTAAATAATTATTTAGAAAATTCAAAAATTCAAAAATTCATTTTTCAGTATTTCTGCTTATTATTTTCTCTATTTTTATAAAACGAAATATTGCTGTTGCCCAAACTAGAAGCATATAAATGAACAAGAATAAGGTTGCAAAATTAATAAAATAAGCGATTAACATAGTTAAAAACAAGTAAAACAATCTTTCTGATCTTGCCATTAAGCCATAATCATAATCATCTTTAAACAAATTTTCTGCTCTAGCTCTGGTATAACTAATCATTAATGAGGCAATAATTGATAGAACTATCACTAATCTCATATCAATAAAAATCCATAACTTTTGATTCCAAAAGTTTATTAACAATGCGAGGAGGATAAAAAATTCAGAAAATCTATCCATAACTGAGTCAAAAAAACCTCCATAAGAAGTTCTTTTCTCAGTTAGGCGAGCAATCATACCATCTATACCATCAAATATGCCCGTGAGAAAAACAAAAATCGCAAATAGAATAAAGTCACTTAAAAAGACCAAAGAAAAGAAACCACACAATGACATTATCAACATCAATATTGTTGCTTGATTAGGGGATAGATGAAGTTTAACCAACGCTTTTGCTAAAACTTTTATTATCGGTCTGAAAATATAACGTAATCGATATTTGGATGGCATTACTTAGATCTATCAGTTTTTATTTTTATCATAAACTTATGAATTTGATGTATTTGAGATAGTCATTTCATTCTTATAGATATTACCAAACCTTATTAACAAAAGAAGTATCAAATTTAAAGAGAAATAGAATCGAATTTTTTTCATCTTCTTGGTAAGATAAAATAATTTAATTATGATAATAAATAATTTAAAATATCAGAAATTAATTACAAACTCAACTAATCATGAAACTGCGCTTAGTACTAAAAACTAAAACCAAGAACGATAAAGAGGTTACCATAAAGTTCAATATCGCTCCCAGTCAGCACTTAGGATTCATAAATTTAGTAAATTTGGCTTTAAATACCGATAATCCCGTTAATATTTCCTTTGAAAAGATCTCAAAAACTGGAGAAAAAGAATCCAGCAAAATTGAGGGACTCTCCAAGAATATCTATTTTGTTACAAATTTAATTAAAAACTTATTTTCTATAGATATGTGATAAAACCCAGTTTTACTAAATTCTTGCATATTTTAAATACTTCTTCAGTATTTATACATAATGATTCAGCAATATTTCTTATTGATTTATTCCCATCGATCTCTTTGAAAACATTTATAGATTTTTTACCTGTTAAATAGTATCTAGGATCAGGTTTTTCTTTCATCTTAAAGTTGGGAATATATGAATGATATGAAGGTTCATTTTGAAGATTTTTTCCTTTAGCTTTATCTTCTTTTTCTAAATATTCATTACTCATTTTTCGAAGATAATTTTCTTGATTTTGAAATTTCTCCTCTATATTTTTAAATAAATTTTCAACTTTACCCTTAAATTCTTCATCACTTTCACTATATTCCTCTTCGACATATCTTTCGACTTCTTCTTCAAAGGAATTAAATATTCCAGATTTTCCACTCCAATTAATTATTTGGTTTAGATTATATTTTCTAAGAAAAGTTCGGGACATCTTCCTTAAAAATCTTTGAATATTTACAGTTTTAGAATCTTCATCGAAAGACGCCAAAAAAATTAGATTAGGAATACTAGCATCTTTTAAAAATGATAAACGTAAATTGGATCCTGAGAGTTTTAATTCTTGAATTGATCCTAAGTTTTCAAATTCTTCAGAAAAGGAGTTTAATGCAGAGAGAAAACCCGATACGAGAATAACATTATGGGGATCTCTTATGATATTTTTTGTGGTAGAAAAATTTTTTGTAAATAATGGTAAACCATCTTTAATAACTAAAACATCTCTAATCATAGTTACCACCTAAAAAATTTACAATTTGGAATTCTTCTCTTATTAAAGTGTTTATATTTACACCATACATAGACGAAAACATAGCTTTAAATGATATTAAGATATTTTTCTACACTAATCAAAAAATATTGCTTTTTAACCTAAAATTAAATTCTTAATCGAACGTTCATAAAGATCTTAATGTTAAGAAAGTAAAATCCTTGTAATATACCTATAATACATGGCAGAATTTCAATACCTCTTGCTCTAAACATTCAAAATAGGATATGGATAATTTATAATAATAAAAATAATCTAAAGAGAAATAAATCCAACTTTAAATCCTTCAAAAGGCTTAGATTATTAAATAAATAGGTATAGATCTTCTCTTCACTAAAATATTTAAAACAGAGTCTTTTGCCTTTCACCTTTTGGAGAATCTTCAAAATCTGAACTAATAAAGATTTTAAATAAGTAATAACTAATTCTTTATCACATTTTATAAGATTTGTATCAAGTATAGTAAACCATGAGTCTTTTGAAAATGTTATATGTTTTAATTCGGGCTTATCTTTAAAAGTTTCATTCTGAGAAAGATCATTATATAATTTATCAATTTCATCCATAATTTGATTTCTGGATTTACTATACATTCGCCTTCCGATTACAATATTCAACATAATAAATATATGTTGAAAGACTCCTAAGACATCAAAAAAATCAGCAACATAAGATAAATCTTTAACTTTTTCCCATTGTTCATAATAATCTGAAATAGTTTCTTTGAATGGTAAAAAGATATTGATGTTTCCATCCCATGATTCTCCTTTTTGGAACCATATTTCCTTATATTCTTTTACAAATTCCTTTTTAATAACGTTTAATCTTCCCATTAATATTTCTGTTTTTGCAGACTTTTTATCCGCAGCGACAAATAATAAATTATATTTTGGTTCTATGGCATAAATCCACTTAAGTCCTCCCATCTCTATACTTTCTAGAGATTGGTCAAATTCTTCCATAGAAAAATGATGAAATGCTGTGAGAAATCCACTCACAATATCTTCATCAATTGATGTATCCAAAAATGATTTGGATAAGAGTTTTACCCCAGATTCACTGTCTAAAACCCATATAATCATGATTTGAAAATATTTTTGTTTTTCAAATAATCGTGTTACTTTACAATAAATTAGAATATCATTTTAATAATAAGAGATTCTATAATTAAAAAATTTTTCAAATTCAGTTAAAAATATTAAAAGGAACAAATTTTTTGATATGAACACAAAATTAAATTAGTATATCCCCATTTAACTTAATCATCCTAGAAAGAGGAATAACAGAAAATTTGAAAGCTATAATCTTAGCAGCTGGAAAAGGTACAAGACTTAGACCATTAACAAACAAATATCAAAAAACAATGGTTCCAGTTCATGGTAAACCCTTAATAGAATACATAATTGAAGGATTGATTTATGCTGGGTTCAAAGAGATTATAATTGTTGTAGGATATCAAAAAGAACAAATTAAACAGTATTTTAACGACGGGAAAAAGTGGAATATTGAAATAAGTTATGTAGAGCAAAAGAAATTAAATGGAACTGGTGGAGCCTTACTTTTTTGAGTTGAATGTTAGAAATGTGGAAAAAACAAAAGAATTTTATGAAAAAGTGTTTAAACTTTATAAGAATCAAAATGAGGATTTCATTTTAGTCGCAAATTATCAAAAGGATTTACATCAAGGCTGTGCTGTCTATGAAAAAAATAATTATTGCATAAAATTAGTTGAGAAACCGCCAAGAGGTACGTCCATTTCTCATTACAATAATTGTGGTGTTTTTATTCTTTCTAAGCAACTATTTGAAGTGTTAGAGAATGTTAAACCTTCCAAAAGAGGAGAAATTGAACTTCCAATTGCTCTTTCTAAGGGAATGAACGAAAAGGGATGGCGAATTAGGATATTAAAGTTAGATCAAGGTGTATTTCGAGGAGATTTTGGAAATCTTAAGAATTATCATAAGTTAAATAAAGATTCTGAATGGTTAAAGGAAGTTCTATCTTAAAATAAGAAAATAATATTATTGTGGCTGTAGGTTTGGAAGAGTATAGCTCTTAGGTAACCCACTTCTATAAATTCTGATTCCTCTAAATATGACAGTTCCTACCATTACGGCTACAATTATTGAAATTATTATTAGAGTTGTTAAATATTGATAAATTTTTTATAAAAATAAAAGAAAATTTATAATATATTTTTATTTTCTTAGTTTGTTATTTTTAATTTCCACTTCATTCTGAATTTATTTTATATCCTGCTTCTTCCCAAGCTTTTTTAATAACTGGATTACGTATAATAAAATCATTTTTAACTCTTTTAGGGACTCTATTTAAAGGGCAAGAGAAATTAAGACAATCTGTGCACACTTTTAATTGGATTAATATGACCCATACTACTACTCCAATTCCATAAAGAAGCATTGGTACAAACTGGCTGGCAAGGATTAAAAAAGGAATAGGAAATCCCATTAAAATTACTGCGCCAATAATAAATTGAATTTTTTCAGAAAGATTTAAGGGTCCGGGACTATATTTTCCGGTTTTTGGTTTGCCTCTGTCTGTAGGACAGTGAAGGACCCTCTCTTCATTATTTGCATAATATGGACAATGGTTACATATCATTCTACTCTCCCAAATAGCAAAAAAGAAAATTGAGTAAGCGATCCATCCACCAAAGAACAGAATTTTAAGAATTAAATTTATCGAAGCAAAAAGCATCCCTATTATAACTGGTATATATGCTATAAAAATTTTTCCATAGTTAATTCACATTATTCTATTTAATTATATCCTTAGGAAATTTATATCTTTCTTTAAATTGTTTTATTTAAGGTTATAATCTTATCAAAAATAAATGGTGATAAAAAACCTAAATTTAATAGAATTTTAAGGCAGTTGGTAAATAATATTTACATTGGTAGGGATTAATCTTCGGAAATTCTTCTGGATATTCTAAAATAATTTTACAAGAAGATGTTAAGAGTTCTATTTCATTATCCCCACTAGGTTCTGAGTTCAGCTCTAAATCTTTGGCAATACTTTTAATCATTTTAGCTCCTTGTTCAACACAAGATCCACAAGAGGTTGTTTTCATGTTGTGTTTACAAGAATGGCATTGCACTCTTTTTTCTGACATATTCTATCCTTTTCAACATTCTAAGTCCTAAAAGAAAAGTGGGGATCGCAATTAATGCTTGAAGTCCTATAAACATTCCAAGCAGCAAATAATTAAACCATTCTCCACTAGGAAAGTTGCTAAATAATGCTGCGATTAGAAATATAAATCCTAGAAATATTCCGATCTGAATTATTATGGTAAGGAACATATTTCCTCCCATAGTCTTTCCTTTCTCTTCAAAAGCAGGTCTAAAACATTGTATTCCTACGGTAATAAGTAAGGCAAAGAATGCTGATACGAAGAAGGCAACAAAAGAAATTATGATCTCGGTGATACTAAATTTAAAGAAGAATATAAGGAGAATTGTTAATCCTAAATCTAATACAAATATTAAGATAGATAGCATAATAAGATATGAAAATACTAATCCGTTTACTCCTTTAGGTGACTTTTTGTATACCCATAGTAAATCTTTAGACCCTACGAAGATAAATCCTCCAAAGATAATACTTAGCATCAACCCTCCCATATAAATTCTCATAATTAAAAGAACTAAGGATGAAATAAAACTACTGGAACCTCCACCTGGCATGACAAAAGGATACACAACTCCAAAAAATACCATAAGAGCGGAAACATATCCTATCTTTGTGATGTTTTCCTTTTTCCTAAAAAAATCCTTAAGTTGAACGATTACCAATCCTTCCCACTTATGACCTAAAATTTTTCGGAAAAATCCATAAAAATTACTTTCACTTTCGATAACTGTTGATGATTTGTCAACACCACCTTCTAAGCTATAGAAAGCATCCGCTTTTTTATAGGAAAGATAAAAGACCAATAAAGGTACGAAGATAACTAAAATAAGACTTGCCCAAATATTCAATATGTAAGAATTAAGCAGTGATGGTTCCAAGATAAAGACTATTATATTAGAAAACCACTGTGCGGGATAAAATGCCAACCAATTCCTGATTTCTGGGTGCTGCATTAAATAATTGAAGAAAAATTCTAAGGAGTAAATCAATGCTACCATACCAATAGATATTATCATAAGTAAAGCTTTCCCAATGTCTTTTGTTTTTTCTGAATTGGCTATTTTGTGTTCCATAAAAGATGATATTATAGATCCAAGTAATAATGCAAACACACACATTCCAAAAACTACGATATAAATTATTAAGGACTGGAAAAAAGTAAGATTAACCAACGGATTGATCAATCCTGTAATTGCTGGAGCCACAGCAAATACGTAAATAAAAGTGAAAGGTAGTCTTCCAATAAACTCGCCAAAGAAAATATCTCCAGGAGTTATAGGTGCTGCTAAAATCATTTCTTTGTGACCAATTTCAGTTTGTCTGAAAACATAATTCATTGGATAAAGCATAATAATCAAAAAGAGAATCATGAAGATATATTCAATTATTAATGCAATAGCGGGTACTATAAATGGTTTTATTGTTTCACTTTCTGTTAATGTAGGCATAAAAGAATCAAATAATAAAGGAGCCAAAACAAACGCCCATATCATAATTCCGGCATAGATGATTGCGAAAAATGTTAACCGGTGTTTCCTAACTTTACTTGTTCTCCTTTTAATTATTATTGTCGACTAAATCCTCATCTCTCCAAGCTAACAAATCATCTATGTGAGTTGCTCCCATAATCTTAAGATATGCATCTTCCAAATCCTTAGCATTTTGAGATGAGATAATCTCTTTAGGATCTCCTTGCAGTTTAAGTACACCTTTATCAATTATTCCTATCTTATCGCAAAGTTCTTCGGCAGCATCTAATAGGTGTGTGCAAATAAAAATTGTCTTATCAGCTCTGTCTGCCAGTTCAGAAATTAAATCCTTGACCATTCTTGCTGCGGCTGGATCTAAGTTAGATGTAGGCTCATCAAGAAAAATGATTTTAGGATCTTGAACGAGTGAAGCGCACAAACATACTTTTTGCTTCATTCCTCTGGAGTATCCTTCAAGTAAATCATTTTCTCGACCTTCTAAATCAAAAATTTCTAATAATTCCTCTATACGAGAAGAAATCATTTCTTTAGGGATATAGTACAATTCTCCTATAAATTCTAAAAATTCTTTTGCTGTAAGTTTTTGATATAATCCAGGAGATTCCGGTAAAAATCCACAAATTTTCTTTACCTCTTTACTCTGGGTTATAACGTCATAGCCACCTATAGTTGCCATTCCTTTAGTGGGCTTTATGATTGCATTCAGCATCCTAACAGTGGTAGTTTTACCAGCACCATTTGGCCCCAAAAGACCATAGGTTTGCCCATAAGGAATTTCAAGGTCTAATGCATCCACCGCAACTATATTACCAAAATTTTTTGTAAGATTTTTGGTTTAATGATTTGATTATTAATATTTCTTCTGAAAAATTGTTTGTTAATTTTTCATCATCTATTTTTGTTAAAGAGATTATTTTATCAGATGATATTCCAATTCTCTTGGCGATTTTCTTTACCTCTTTAACTGATAGATTTTCAATTAATTCCTTTATAACAGGTTCCTCATAAAAAATTTCTTCAAACTTTTTATTTAAAACCTTCATTAATTTTCTTATAATCCAATTTCATATCTTTCTTGCCCATGTAAATAAGATAGCGGCAATAAAAAAGCCAGAACACCCATGGCGGATATCCTGGCTCGGGGCTGAATTCATTTAAAGAGTTTTTCTATATTTGTATTCAACACTTTAGCGATTTTATAGGCTAATGCTAAACTTGGATCATACTGGCCTTGTTCTAAATATTCAATCGTTTGAACAGGAACCTCTACTTTTTCTGCTAATTCTGAAACTGTCATGTTCGCTTCTTCTCTGAGTTCCTTTATTGAAGTTTCTAATCTCTCACCTGGGCGCATCTTTGAAAGGATATAACTAATAAAATTATCGAAAGCAAGTTCTTCTGGCTTGAAAACCTTATCTTCTAACCCTGATGGAATGCTTGAATATTTATTTATCATTTCCTTCATTTTAGTCTCAACTATGTTGGGATCTTCTAGTGCTGGAATATAGCCTTCCGGTTTCATAGGTCCACCTTGAGCAGATTGGGAAGATCCACTAAAACCAGCGGTTTCAATTTTAGCTGTGTAAAGATCAAACATTCTATCAAAGATTCCATTGGCAATATTAATGTTTTGCACTCTTGAGTAAGGAATGGTGGCTTTTACTTTTGTAAAAACACCATGAAAAATAACAACATTTTCCTCATGTATCTCGTAGGCAAAATTTCGTATATATGCTCTATAATAGATATAAGAAAATATAAGTATTAATATATAGATCCCTAATCCTATAAAAGAAATAACTGTTAAGATAAAGACAGGATATGGAGACTGGTCTTCGATAACGGTGCCCAAAGGTACTAACCAAATAAACAGATAAGTTCCAATAAATATAAGGGTAAGAATAATCCAAGTTTTTATGGTTTCTTTTATAGCATATTTATTACTAATAGTTCCCTCATAGAATGGTTGTTTTTCATTCATAATTTTTACCTCCAACTTTTATCATAATGTTTTAAAAATATTTACTAAGTTAAATATATTTAACATTAATATTTAAATCTATCTATTCGTCTATGGATTAAATTCTAGAAAATTCTATTTGATTCCAAAAGAATCATAATATATTAAACATAAAAAGATGTTTTTTTATCAAATTAAATAGTACTCCTTTTAAAAGGAAAAACTTAATTTTTTATTGTTTTAAAGGTTGATCTGCTTGTTTCTTCTTACCTTTTTTCTTTTTTTCTTTTACAGGTTTTATTAGATATCTTATTACATTTAATCCAGCAAGCACAATAAATAAAATTGCGGGAATTAAATAACCATAACCGATAGTAATTGGAACTCCAAAAATTGTTCCGCTAATATACATATATGCAAATCTGGTTTGAGGGATGAAGGCAGTAAAGAGGTTATTTCCAACAGTAAAAAAATATATCATTAAAACAACATAGCCAATACCAATGAAAAATCTATATAATGTATCTTTATAAAATAATCCTAATGCTGAGTATACTCCAATATAGATGAATCCATTTACTATTATTGCATTTAGATTAAATATCGAACCACTCGAATCGATGAAGGGTATTAAAATAGAAGGTAATAAGATTCCGGTCCCTAAAGAAAAGATTATATTCCAAATAAATCCTTTAATATTAATTGCACCTCTCATTATTTTCACCTACACCGTTGAGTTAAATTTAATTCCTAATAGGAGATCATACCAGAAATACTTCAGAGATAAAGATACATCAAACACCATATATGCAGTATTATTTAAAGCGGATAACTTTGCGGGACTTAATGTGGTTAAATTAAAATCTAAGAAGATATTAATTGTCTTATTCTGCAATCTTGGAATTGTGCCAATGGTTTGTTGTTGATGATCATGTTCTACATTAAATGTTCCATTAAGCACAATCGTCGTGTTGGTAGGACTCGTCATTGCAAAACCTTTTGGTTGAATACGGATTCCAGAGGTTCCTAACATCACTAATCCATTTGCACCTATTAACCCCAAAGTAGTAAGTGTAATTATAATTGCTAAAATAATTGAAATTACTTTTCGACTTTTTTCAGTTTTTTTCCCAAAACGAAGATAATACCATTTATGTGATGGATCGCGACTCATTTTTCTAAAATAAATTTATTTTATTAAAATCTACTTAGTGCCTTTAGTATTTAAAATTAAGTCAATTGATATTGAAGCAATAAGAAAAATAAAGCATAATTATAAAAGTATAATTATAAATTGGAAGTAAATACCGATAGATTGTTATGGATTATTAATTTTTCTTATTCCCTCGCTTTTCTGATATATTAATTAGATAGAATTCTAATCATAAAAAATAATAAGAATCTAAAGTTTAAAAGAGATACTCTGTATTAGTAATCCTTTCAGCACTATTCCTTTTTATTATCCAATCATCCTCTAAATCAATTGCACCCCAATCAGGAATGATAATTTTTGGTTCTAATGCGATTACCATATTTTCTTGTAACTCAGTATTATTTTTAGAGGTTATTGCGGGAGGTTCGTCAAGTTCTAAACCGATACCGTGGCCCAAACCTTGATAATAATATCCATCTCCTTCAAAATATTTTCCTAAATTATATTTTCCCAATCGCTGTCTCATTTTATTATAAAGAACATTAACTGGTGTGCCTGATCTTAGATACTGTTCTACAACTTCCAAGTAAACATTTTTTAATATTAGGTACCGTTCTTTGAATTTATTTGGCATTTCTTCAACATAATACGTTCTGGCATGATCTGCATGATATCCTTTATAATTGATAGCAAAATCACACATAACCATATCCCCTTTTTGAATTTCTCTTTCAGAATAACCGTAAGGTATGGCATTTGAAATACCTCCTCCTGATAATATGGGAAAATAACTAGGTGTCCATAAATTCTTACCACTTGCTAAAATGAACCAGTTTTTTCCGAAAGTCGCGTTTACATTACTGAAATGAACTGATTTATTTTTAATAGCTACATGCATAATCTCAGCTGCGACTTCGTATTCTTTGACTCCTTTTCTTAGAATTTTTGGAATAATTTCTTGAGTTTTCTGAACTACTTGACCCGCTTCTCGGAAGATTTCAAGTTCTTTTTTATCCTTTATCATTCTTAGTCTACGTAATTCTAATTCTACATTTTCTATCCTTATATTCTTAAAGAGATTTTTATAATAAAGATAAAATGATGCTGGAAGTGAATCAAGTTCCATACCAATTTTTAAATCTTCAAAGGAAATTTCTCCTTTTTTTAAGTAATTTCTAATTTGAGAGGTTTTTTCTAACTCCAAAATGTTGTTAATAAATGATTCCTCCTTAGCTTTAAAAAAGTTCCTCCGTACGAATAAAATTGGGTCTTCTGATTCAGAAATTAGTAATATTCCATATTGAGCAGAAGCAGAAAGCCAATAAAGGTTTTGCAAATTGGTGATTAAAATATAATCGAGATCTTTTTCCTTTATTAGATTTTTTACTTTTTGAATTCGGGAATTGAAATTAAATTCAAGTGAAGACATGGTACTTAAATCAATGTTCAATAAATAAAAAATCTAATTTAATTCGGAAATCGCTAAAAAGTAGGTAAGAGAATTAATTATGACTTTCTTCACGTTTAGAAATTATACTATTTAAATAAACCTTCATTATTTCTCTTTGAGTTTCACAAAAATCGGATTTTTCTTTTGAGGTTAGTTGAGTATAATTTGAAATAAGATGACGAAATACTTTTAAAATCTTTAGACAAAAATTTTTCTGCGTGAGTTCCATATTTTCATTTTTAAAAACAATTTTAAAATCAAAATACTTTATGGGTGTTTGACGGATAATCTTTATAGTATTAAGGAAGGGTTTAAGTTTAGTTTCTGAAATATTTATAGATTTGAGAAATCGTAACATTTGAGAAATTAAGTGAGATTTTGTGGAGGAAAGGGTTAAGGATTTATTATCCTCTATCTTCCCGAAATCAAGATCTCCTTCTAAAAATTGTTCGATATGTGTTTTTTCTAAATATACATTCGACGCCATTTTCATCAATAATCTTGATTATAACCTATGATATACCATATCATATATAAAAAAGAAGAGGGTAATGATTCATTGAAATTTCAAATTTAATCTATTTAATTTTCCATTAGGAAAGGTTTTGACCGAAATTCTCATTCTCACATTAAATTTCAGTTAAACATATATTAAATTTCGACGAAGATGTATTTGAAATACATTTTTTTAAAAATTAAAGTGATTTTTATCAAGCTTACTAATTTAAAAGTTTTGTCGAACGAAGAGATAAATACTATCCATGAACATACTCTAAATTTACTTTATGAAGTAGGAGTGGTTGTAGATTCAATTAAGGCAAGAGGGATTCTTGAAGATAATGGTGCTGAAATTGATAAAAAGACTGGCTTTTTAAAATTTCCAAAAAATCTTATTACCGATCTAGTGAAAAAAGCTCCAAAATCATTTTCTCTCTATGGTCCTGATGGCAGTAACAAGGTAAAAGTTGGCGATAATAAAAGCGTCTTTGCGACTCAAGGAGCACCTACAAAAATTTATGATACAGAGAGTCCTCAACAACAACGAGATGTTGTTTTATCAGATTTAGATAATTTTTTAAAAATTGTTGATAACCTTGAATTTATATCTTGTTCACATTTAGATATTTGGCCTACTGATATACCCTATGAAGTTTTACATGGTTATGCAATTAAATCATGGGTTCAAAATTCTAATAAACCATTTGGATTAGGTTGTAGAGGAGAAATTATGTCTCGAGATTGTATGGAACTGACTTCTATTATTGTAGGAAGTAAATCTAATTTGATTAACAGACCACGATTAATAGCATTCTTTAATCCTATAAGTCCCCTTACGTTACCTCGAGTTTTATTAGATGGTTTAATGGTATTTGCAGAATATAAACAACCCATAATAATCTCTCCTGCAGCAACAGGGGGTTTAAATGCTCCTGTTACATTGGCTGGGTTATTAGTACAAACAAACGCCGAAGTACTCTCTTCAATAGCTCTGACTCAATTAATTAATCCTGGGACACCTATATTATATGGGAGTGTGAATACCCCAATTGATCCTAGAACAGGAAATGTAGCGTGGGGATCAATTGAAACAGGATTAATAACTGTAGCAACTGCACAATTAGCTAAGTTCTATGATGTTCCTTCACGTGCCGCAGGAAGCATCACAAATTCAAACTCACCAGATATACAAAATGGATTCGATCGATATATGACTTTATCAGCTGCTGCGAATGCTGGTATTGACTATATCACTTGTGCAGGAACCTACGAATGCGGATTATCTTCAAGTCTGGAGTTATTATTGATTGATAATGAATTAATTGGAATGATCTCGAGAGGTTTAAAGGGTATTGAAGTAAAGGATGAAACTCTTGCTTATGATAAAATTAAAAATATTGCCTTAAATCAGAGGAAAGGAGACAATTTTCTTGAATTGAAGCATACTGTTAATAATATTAGAAAAGAATTCTACATTCCAAAATTAAGTGAAAGAAGTACGCGATCTACTTGGATTAGAAAAGGAAGTAAAGATATTTTTACTAAGGCTCATGAAGGTATAAAAGAAATTCTCGAAAAATCCACATCATATCCGCTGAAATCTGATGTTGAACATCGATTAGATGAATATATAGAAGGAATAAAAGAACGAAATATAAATGAATATTTATCTAAGTCAAAAGAACATTGATTGCATTGATTAATACTTCAGTACGATTTCTAATTACATTTTTTTATAAAAATAGGTGAAAATTTTAGGATCTATTGACAATTCTAATTTATACTTAAACTCTAGAAATTTAAAATTTTCTAAGGGATATTTATACGCGATAATAATCGCTCCTTTTTTGGCAGTTTTAAATACATGATTCATATATTTCTGCATTGTAGGTAAAGAGAATAGGTATATATAATCATAATCTTTAAGATTTTGCTCATATATATCCCCATGTTCAATTCTGATATTTTTCAGAACGTTTTTCTTAATATTTTTTTGTTTTTTTAATTTTTTGATATTCTCTCTACCTTCGCTTACGAGGTTCATGTCAATTTCAATACCAACTGATTCAATTTGATAATATAACGCCGAAAAAATAATAATACGACCATTTCCCGCTCCTAAATCAATTAATTTTTTGTTATTTTGTTTTTTCAAGCCATATTTTTTATTTAGAACCTTAAAGATTCTTTCAAGGTGATCTCGATTAGTTTCTAAAAACGGAAGATCTAGTTGGGATTGGAGAATGTAATTTTTATTAAACTTCATAAAAATTTCCTTTCATTTTATTGAAATAAGTCATTCAAACTTCTTTAGTTCTCTAGAAATTCAACTTGTTATTTATTTTAATGGTTAATATAAAGAAAGAGATAACGAAAAAATCTAATTCCATTTTAAAATAATGTAATTTTCATTTTTGAAAAGTATTACTACTAATCATCATCTTAAAAGGAATAACCCTTATTACATATTATTATAGATCGCAAAATCCTTATTTTTGTTTTTGAAATTTAAAACTTTAATTTTGCATCTTGTTGTTTTTTCCTTATTATAAAAGCAAATTAATAGAGTTATAAAATAATGGTAAAAATTTTAATTACAGGAGCTACAGGATTTATTGGAGTTCCTTTGACTAAAAGGTTACACCAATTAGGGCATGATTTAAAATTATTGATAAGAGAATCTAGTGATATATCCCCTTTTAAAGATCTTGAGAATATTGAGTATGTGAAAGGAGATGTTCGGGATATTGATTCCCTTTATAATGGTGTGGATGGTGTTGATTACATTTATCATCTTGCCGCTTATGTGAAGATTTGGGCTCAAGATCCATTAATTTATGATGAAATAAATATTCAAGGCTCTGAAAACATTGCAAAGGTTGCTTTAGATAAAGATCTTATTTTAGTCTATATAAGTTCTTTTGCTGCGTTAGGTCCCAATCCTGAAGATTGCGAAGGCTCTGCCGATGAAACTTGTGAACATGTAGATTTCTTTCAAAATGATTATGAGCGAACCAAATATTATGGTCGTGAAAAAATTCAAGAATATATGAAGAAAGGACTTAAATCAATAATTTTTTATCCTGGATTCGTATACGGTGGCGGAGATTTCAACCTTTATGGCCAGATGTTATACGATATTGTAACTGAAAATTTTATGGGTTGCCCTGGTGATGGAGAAGCAATTTTTTGTATGGCCTATATAAATGATATTGTTAATGCTATGGTACAAGCAATCAATCGGGAAGATTTAATAGGGGAAGATTTCTTTTTAGGAGGAGAAAACATAAAATTTGGGGACTATATAGATTTAATTGCAGAAATAGCAGGTAACAAGAAACCTAGACGATTTCCTATGTGGGCTGGTGTGTTATACGCTAATTATTGTAAATTAAAAGCTAAACTCACAAAAAAGAATCCCTATATTACGCCAGATATGATTGTTGGGATGAAATATGATTGGTCTTTTTCCTCCGAAAAAGCAAAGAAAATGTTAGATTACAAAATTACTCCTCTAAAAGATGCTTTGGAAGAAACAATTAAATGGTATAAAAATTACCACCAATTACTTCAAGATTAAAATTAAAATCATAAAGAAGATAAATGGATTAAGGTAATCAACATGACGGTTTTAGATTTGAATGGAAAACTTGAAATTGAATTAACGAAAATAGTTGGAAAAGAGAATGTGTCATCTGAAGAATTTGTTTTAGTATCTTATTCAGAAGATGCTTCTCCTTATAAGGGTAATTTACCCCAAATAATAGCTATAATGATAGATCTTTCTGGTATGACGGAAATTATCGAAATAGATGAAGATAACATGACAGTAACAGTTCAAACTGGTATTACATGGTCAGACCTTATCCATCAATTGAAAAATAAAGGATATAAACTTGGCTTTAGAGGACCATATGGTGGTAATGCAGGTACTGTAGGAGGATCTTTGAGTGCAAATAGTATCGGTTGCGGAGCTTCTAAACATGGGGGGGCGTGTGACAATGCAATTGGTTTGGAAGTAGTATTGAGTTCTGGAGAAATTGTTCAAACTGGAACGAATTGGAAAAAACCTTCAAATATAAAAGGAAGTTTCGCACGTTATTGTACGTTTAATGATATGACCGGGATTTTTCTTGGAGATCATGGGACATTAGCTGTAAAAACTTCAGCAACTCTGAAAATCTTTCCTGTTCCAAAAGGAGAAAATTTTGCTGATTTTGGATTTTCAAGCTTAGATCAAGCAGTAAAGGCATTTCATGAGATCCAAAAATCACACTTAGTAGAAGAAGCTGTTATGTTAGGTGATTCAAATTCCATCGATCTTTTAGCTTCTACATATCGATCAACCTTTGAAAACTTAGAATGTATTTTAGCAGTCATTATCGAAGAGGCAAGTGAGGAAATAGCTCAATTAAAGAAAGAATTATGTGAAAAGATTGTTAGGAAGCATGGTGGAAAGTCAATTGGTATGTTTTTATCAAAAGCGCATTGGTTAAATATGTTTAATTTGGTTCAGTCTCTTTTTGAGGAAGGATTTTGGTATAATACATGCCATCTTAGACCGATAAAAAGTCTCCCTCAATTAATTGAAAAATTTCATGAACTGGTATCAAAATATGAACTAAAAGAAAATAACATTAATTGGATTATCTCTGCTTTAGGAGTTGATCACTGTTTTACTTCGGGATGGATCACTCTTTACTTGAAAGATAAATCCAAAGAAAAAATCATACTCAAAGTATGGGATGAATTGAGAGAAATCGAAATTGAAAATGAAGGAGTCCCTTATTGGACTGGAAAGTTATGGGAACCTTATGTTTTAAAACGTGTAGATACAAATTTTTATGATCTACTAAAAAAGCTTAAATCTACATTAGATCCAAAAAATATAATCCATCCATATACTTTTGAACTCTAAAATTGGTGAATAATATGGTAAAATTTTCTGAATTACAAAAACACGCGGATATGTTACAGATCTGTGGCAAGTGCGGGGATTGTGGAACAAGTGGTACCCAGATAACTACTGCTAAAAGACATGTAAGTGAGCCTTGTCCCGTCAAAAAAGTATTAGGATTTGAAGCCTATGATGCTCGAGGAAGGATCCTAATAATGAAAAAAATTCTTGATAACAGTTTCAAAATTGATGATGCCTTCTTAAAATGGGCATACACTTGTACAGAATGTGCTAGTTGTAAAGAAACATGTCTTGCAATAGAAGGAGGGATTGATACTCCTCTTTTAATGGAGGCTCTCAGACAAGATTTGGTGAACGGTGAGTTTAAACTTGAGAAACATGAAAGAATATTAGAAAGCATCTTAAAAAATCAAAATCCTTATGAAGAGCCAAAAGAAGTTAGGTTTAATTTTTTAAATGGAGAATTGAAAAAATTTGATGGTGATTTCCTCCTTTATTTAGGGTGTACTTCATCATATCGCCAACAGAACATCGCTCTTGCTAGTATTGAATTATTAAAAAATCTAAAAGTAAATTTTAAAATTATTAAAGATGAACCATGTTGTGGTTCTATCTTAAAACGTTATGGGTATGAGAAAGATTTTGAAAAAATAGGGAAAAGTAATTTAGATCTATTAAAAGATAAAGGAATAAAAAAAGTTATATTTCCATGCGCGGGATGTTATCGAACATATAAAATTGATTATAAGGATTTCAATAATACTAATATAGAATTTTATCATTTAACTGAATTTTTAGAGGAGTATTTAAAAAAGAATCCTTATGGATTTAAATCACAAAATTATAAAAAAATTGCTTATCACGATCCTTGCCATTTAGGACGTCACTCTGGAGTCTATGAATCTCCTAGAACTCTTCTCAGGTTAATTGATAACTCTAACTTAATTGAGCTAGATGCCTTAAGAAATTATAGTCATTGTTGCGGAGCTGGAGGAGGAGTGAAATCTTCGAATCCTGCGTTATCTGTTGATATTGCGAAAAATCGGAATGGAGAAGCATTCAATAAATCAATAGATATTTTGGTTTCAGCTTGCCCTTTTTGTGAAAGAAACTTAAAAGATGGTCTATCCGAAGAGTTTAATGGGTTAGAAATTGTAGACATTTCTGAAATTCTTAATAATACCTTTCAGAAAGAATTATCAAGCGAGGTCTTGGAAATTTCTCAAAGCAATTCAGAAGTTTGTCAAAATTACATGAAATTTTTAGGAATTTATCCTGAAATTTTCTCAGACTTAATTCCAGGTTCAGATATGAATTTTGCAATTTATACTTCTTTTGTGGATTTTGAAGATGAAATGCCTTTGGATATATTCCATGTTAAAAGAAAAGATGAAGGTATTGAGATAATTTCAGGAAAAGCCGATGATGCTGATTTGGAATTAGCTCTCTCAAAAGAAGCAGTTGGAAAATTAATTAAAACTACAACAAAAGTGGATTATGCAAATTTATTTGGTAATTTTTATAATGAACCTGATTTAGATGAAGGATGGATTGACTTTCTTTTACATAAGCGAACTAAAACTCTAATCGATATGGGATATGGTAAATTCGCAGAAGCAGCAGGGATCTTAGATGAAGAAGAAGATGCTTTATAAAAAAAAAGAAAAAATTATGTCAAGTAGACAAGAATTAGAAATAAAGAACAAATATACTGGCGAAATAATTGACCGAATTCCGGCTGATAATGCAGAAACTCTACAAACGAAGATTAAGACGATATATCGAAATAAAGAAGCTCTAAGGGAATTAGATTTTCATGAAAGAACCAAAGTTTTATCCAAATTTGCCACTAGACTGCGATTTAAGAAAAGAGATTTGAAAAATTTAATTGTGGCAGAAGGAGGGCTTCCGATCAAATATAGTGAATGGGAAATCGCTATAGTTTCAAACGGATTCAAATTCTGTGAATGGTATTATCAATTTGTTGAAGAAAAAGCCTTAACCAGTATTGAGGGAGAGAATTTTGTCAAAATCAGGCATATTCCTCAAGGTGTAGCTGCTTGTGTATCACCCAGAAATACTCCTCTTAGTCTTCCTCTCTATCAATTAGGAGCTAATTATTTGGTAGGAAACCCTGCGGTAGTTAAACCTTCAACAGCATGTCCATTAACCATGCTTGAAGCATACTCTATGATGCAAGATGCTGAAATTCCAGCTTTAGATGCTCTTAATATAGTTATAGCACCTGGACAATGGGCCGTTGATGAATTTATTAAAAACGATTTAGTTAAAATTTTTCTTTCTATTAGTTCATCTCACACAGCAAAAGATATTTTGGTAAGATATGCAAAGATACTGAAGAAAAGAGTTAATAAATCAATGGGAATTCCGATGTATAACATGCCATTTAAACATTTTATATTTGAATGTGCTGGAAATGACGCGGGAATTGTAATGTCCGATGTAAATCTAGAGCAAGTCGCAAAGTGGAATGCTATGGCAAGTTATACAAATTCGGGACAGCAATGTTTTTCAATGAAAAGAATCATAGTACATAAAGATATATATGACGAATATATTGAATTGCTGACCAAAGAAATTGAAAAGTTGAAATATGGAGATCCTATGGATCCAGAAGTTGATATTGGCCCGTTAGGAAGTAGAAAAATCCTTATGATGATGGAAGTTATGGTGGCGGACGCTAAGAAATTTGATGCTAAAATTTATACTGGAGGAGAAAAAATAGATACTGGTGAAGATTACGGTCTTTTTTATACCCCTACTTTAATTGAAATTAGACCTGAATTGTGTGAAGACTTAAGCAAAGCTCCATTTTTGTGGAGAGAAGAGGCGTTTGGTCCTGTGAGATCCATAACAAAAGCGGACGATTTAGATGATGCAATAAGGTTAGCGAATGCGAGTAATTATGGAATGCGAGCAGTAGTTTATGATACAAATATGGATAATATTGAAATTTTCAAGAGAAGATTGGAAGCAGCAAATATTTATATAAATGCAAAACCAATGCTAACTGATATTACAGTTGCCCTAGGAGGAATTAAAGATTCAGCTTATCCTCCAGGCGCAAAATATTATCCTCAAGAATTAGTTTTCCAGAAATATATAAATGATCAAACTCCCGTTAACTTAGATAAATTAAGGTAAATTATACAATTATACAATATTATCTTGGATGTCATGAACGTAGATCAATTATATCAAAAATTAAGAACATTTTTCTC
This sequence comes from Promethearchaeota archaeon, assembly GCA_037386725.1. Classification (GTDB taxonomy): domain Archaea; phylum Asgardarchaeota; class Lokiarchaeia; order Sigyniarchaeales; family SOKP01; genus JARRLT01. Next base: position 16,659 of record JARRLT010000093.1, on the reverse strand, counting down.
TAAAACCCTTGATTTAATGAGACATTTAGAGGAAAATGCTTGTTGGAAATATATTATTACAGAAAAATCTTTTTCAGAAAATCAAATAAAAAATCCCAAATTGATTTATTATCTATATAAAAAGGATAAAAATAACCTTGAAATGGT
>JARRLT010000093.1:0-16488 GCA_037386725.1 Promethearchaeota archaeon | reverse complement strand
TTTTAAAAATAATTTAATCTTTCTAAATGTTAAAATTAGTTTTTTTCCCTAAATTTTATAAAAAAATGTTAATATTAAAGAGTTTAATATGAATTTGGAGGAAGGAATTCCCAAGGATCTACTAGTACATCAACTAAATTAAATCCCTTTGAGTTAAGAGCTTGTTCTACTGTAGCATCTAAATCCTTTAATTTATCAACTCGAAATCCCTTTCCTCCGAATACTTCTGCTATTTTAGAGAACCTTGTATCTGGGCGATCTGTATCATAATATCTCTTTTTATAAAGCATTGCTTGACCAAACTTAACAAAACCAAGTGCTTTATTATTAATAATGACAATGGTACAATCTAATCCTAATTTTTTTATTGTTTCAAACTCTAGTATTCCTCCATTCATCAAACCTCCATCCCCAGTAAATAAAATTTTCTTTATAGGTTTACTTTCAAAATTTAATTCTTCCGCTGCGATGCATGTACCAATTAAAGCCCCCACTCCAAAACCAGTAGGGCCTACTCCCCTTGGTGTAATGATTTTCCTTCCGAGACTCTTTACTGGATAATATGCACCTATCCATCTTGAACTGGAGGATGCATCCGTAACTAAATAATCATCTTCAGTCATGTGATCTGATATAGCTTTTAAAACTCTCTGGGGTTTAATTGGATCACTATTAATCCAAGATTTTTTATCTTCTTCCCGATATTCGTTTATTTCGGTTCTTAATTTCTCAAGATTTTGGTTTCTCTTTTCCAGAACTTGTTTTTGGTCCTGAATATTGGTTACCCCTCTTTTTTCAATTAATTCAATTATATTATTTAAAGCCGCTTTTGGATCACCAACAATACCCCAGGGATTATACGAAAGACCAATTTGTCCCGGATCTATATCAATTTGAATCATTTCTGTTGCGGTCGTTGGTACCTTGAAGTTTGCAGTATCATCTTCGGTTAAACGATTTCCAATTACAATTAATAAATCAGTTTTCCTTCTAATGAATTTATGATTTACTTTTTCTCCAAAAAGGCCCACCGTCCCAAAATAATTCGGATCAGTTTCAAGAATTATTCCCTTCCCGGATATTGTTGAAAAAATTGGAGCATTTAGTAGTTTACTTAATTTTTTAACTTCTTGAAAGGCTCCTGAAATTATTGCACCATTCCCAGTAAATATTGCTGGTTGCTCAGATTCTCGAATTTTTTCAACAGCATATTCTATTTCATTACTCGCAGGAGAAACTCTACAACTGTTTATTGAACAAGCTCCTCCTGATTGTGGAATAAATTCTTTTAGTCTCAAACCTTCAGAGGATATAACATCTTGAGAGATTGCTAAAGCAACGGGTCCAGGTTTTCCATTTACAGCCATTCTTATGGCGTGTTTTAAGAATCTTGGTAAATACTCTTTATCCAATACCTTCTCGGTCCATTTGGTTATGGGTTTTAGAGTATCTGCAACATTAATATCGTGTGGGATATTACGCAATATTTCTTTTGATTTAATGGTTCCAACAATAGCCAATATAGGACTAGCTGATCCCTTTGCTTCAGAAAGAGCTACTGGAAAATTCATAGATCCTGCGGCACCAGCATCACATACTCCTACTAATCCTGTAATACGACTATATGCATCAGCAGCGAAAGCAGCATTTCTTTCATCATTAAACAAGATATGTTCAAGACCATCAATCTTAAGTATTCCATCGTATAATCCCAGTGTATGTCCATCAGGAATACCAAAAATATATTTTACACCATGTTCATATAGTAATCGAGCTATACCATAACCAGATTTAACTTTTTGTTTAAAATCTTCCAAATTATTTATACTTTCTCTTAATTATGTTTTCTTATGAGAATACACTCACAAAATTGAATAATTTAAACAATAAATAGTATTTAAAAATGATTCAAATAAATTAAAAATCAGAACTAACTGTAGAAAAGATCATTGAAAATAAGAGATTTTAATTATTATGCATGTTCTTTTAATTACTTTATTAAGAAAAAATCGAGCCTTTTTCTGCGCTTGTCGGTGCAGAGAAGGTGGAGTATCAAACAAAAACTACTCGTAAAAATGTATTTTGTTGGGTTATGTATGACCTTGCTAATACCATTTATAGCATGGTTATCGTAAGTTTGATTATTAATCGATATATTTTAGTTATCGGGCAATTAGATTATGGGCTTTCTTATGGTACAGCAAGTCTTATCTACGGTCTAGTCAGTGGTGGTATGCAAATTGGTGTTGCGATAGGGGTACCCATTATGGGCGCGTTAAGTGATACGGCAGGAAAACGTAAACCTTTTGTCATAAGTTTAACAGGAATTATTCTTTTATTTGCTTCATTGATAGGGTTTTGGCATAATCTATATTTAGTCTTACTATTTTATGTTATTGCAAATGTTGCTTACCAATTTAGTTTAGCATTCTATGATGCGATGCTACCTTTTATAGCAAAAAGAGAAGATGTTCCAAAAGTTGCTGGGTTTGGTGTTGCTTGGGGGTATTTAGGAACTATTATCTCATTAATTATATTTATACCTCTAATTTTCATTTTTGGAAATGTTGTTTCTCAAATTACAGTTGAAGATCCAACGTTAGAATATGGATATTCTGGAAGTTGGATATCTTTTGTTCTCCCCATGGTTCTCTTTTTGATTTTTGCGATTCCTTTCTTTTTTGTAAACGAAAAACAAAAGAAAGGAAAGATGCCATCCATAGGAAAATTAATAAAAGGCGCTTTTATACAATTAGCGAGCACATTTAAAGATATAAGAAGGCATAAAAATATGTTTATCTTCATTATTGGATACTTCTTAATTGCTGATATCGCAAATGTTATTGTCCTGTACATGATGCCAATGGTTACAGATGGTCTTATTATAGGAACAAATGGAAAGTCAAATGATTTTTTTGGAATTTTGTTTATTATCATCTCTACATTCTCAGCTGTTGGTTTTACATACTTTATAGGGAAGTTCGGTGAAAAATTTGGTGGTAAAAATACTTTCTATCTTGTAGGATTACTTTGGGGAATTGCTTTAACGATAGGTGTTATCTTGATCTTTAGTCAACCATATATTAACATCGGATTTAACATACCCTTTATTTTCACCATTATTATGGGACTTGTTGCTGGACCAGCACTTGGGGGTACATGGACTGCACAGCGCATTATGGTTACCGAATTAGCGCCCAAGGAAAAATTTGGAGAGTATTTTGGTTTTTCAAAATTAAGTGGAAAGCTCTCCTCAGCAATTGGCCCGATTGTTTTCGGTTCAATCTTAACTACAGCGGATCTAATTGGAAATTAGACTCCCACTATAAAGGAGAATATGAAATTAATAAGGATATAAAACAGCCGGGATTAGGAAATGTTGCTGCTACTCTTCTTTATTTAAATTTTATTAAGGAATCCATAAATGTATCTGGTTTCTTATATCCCATTAAATTAAGAAGAGTAGCAGCAACATTTCCTAATCCCGGCTGTTTTATATCCTTATTAATTTCATATTCTCCTTTATAGTGGGAGTCTAAAATTCCAAACATAACGGGATTAAGAGAGTGAGCAGTTTTATGTCCTTCACCCATCTCCTCAAGATTTCCATGATCTGCAGTTACAATAGCAATTCCATCTGAATTCATCGTTTCATCAACAATTTCTTTAACACATGTATCTACGGTCTCAGCAGCAATTATCGCTGATTTAATATTGCCTGTATGTCCTACCATATCACCATTTGCGAAATTTACACGGATAAAATCATACCTTTTTGAATCTATTGCTTCTAAGACTTTATTTTTCACTTCAAATGCTTTCATTTTGGGATGATCCTCTATCATTTCGCTTGGATCAGACTTAATTTCAACATATTTTTCATAGTCCTTACATACATATCCTTCATTATTACCATTCCAGAAATATGTAATGTGACCAAACTTATGAGTTTCTGCTATAGCAAATTGGTGAACTTTTTCAGCACACAAATATTTTGAAATGGGATCATCAACTTCTGGAGGTGTTATGAAATAATTTCTTGGGAGATCCATGTTTTCATCATATTGAAGAAGACCGTAATATATTACCTTGGGATTACATTTTTTCTCAAACCCAATATCCTTGTTATCAAAAGCTTCTGAAATTTCAATAGCTCTATCACCTCGAAAGTCAAAATTGATTACTCCATCTCCATCTTTCATTTGACCTACAGGATTATTATTGTCATCAACAACAACGAAAGAAGGTAAATATTGATCGCTAATGTCGGGATCGCGTTCTCTTGCTCTTTTGATAGCCATTTTTGCGGATTTAAAATATCCTTTATAATCATCGTGTGTTTCTGGAATTCCACAAACATGCGCTTCCCATCCTCTACGAACTACATCCCAATCTGAGTAATATCTATCCATCGTGACTCGCATTCGTCCTCCACCAGATGCGATTTTATAATCAAATTTTCCAGCACCATTAATCTCTGCGAGCTTTTTTTCCAATTGGTCTACGTATTTCAAAGATGACTGAGGAGGAACATCTCTTCCATCTAAGAGGATATGAACTCTAACCTTTTCAATTCCAGATTCTTTAGAGCCGTCTAATAGACCAAAAAGATGAGTAATATGACTATGTACGTATCCATCAGATAATAGTCCTATATAGTGAAGCGTTTTTCCATTTTCTTTCAATTTTGATACTAAATTTTTCCACTTTTCAGTTTCAAATAATTCTCCGCTTAAAATACTCTCTTTTGCTAATGTGGCTCTTTGTTTTATAATTCTTCCTGATCCTAATGCATTATGGGCTACTTCAGAATTGCCCATTTCTTTATCAGTAGGTAAACCAACAGCTGTCCCATGTGCTCTTAATTGTACATACAAACATTTTTCTTCACATTTTACTTTTATGTGGTTTAAAAATGGAGTCTTTGCCAAATAGAAAGCATTATCATCATTATTTTCGCCAATTCCTACGCCATCCATAATAACTAATACTAATGGACCTTTCCTTCCCGAAAATTTCTTTAACTTTTGAAGTTTAAGACCTTGCATAACAATCACTTATAATACTAAATATTTGAAATTAAATAGTTGAATGGAATATTTCAAATTATAATTTAGACTTTTGGAATTAAAATTATAAATTTCTCCAATATCTAAAAAACAATTTAAATTTTATAACAATGATATAATTGCATTAACTAAAAGAGATGATTGAAATCAATGAATGATAACGAAATTTGTTTTATGTCAGCCGTTGAAATGAAAGAGAAGATTAGAACTCGAGAATTATCGTGTCAAAAAATTACAGAAACTATCATTAATAGAATCGAAAAAATTAATCCTGAAATTAATGCTTATTGTACTCCCACCTTTGAAATTGCCCGAGAAAAGGCAATTGAAGCCGATAAAGCGATACGAAAAGAAGAAAATTTAGGTCTTTTACATGGAATTCCAACTAGTATTAAAGATTTAATGCAAACTGAAGGTATAAGGACTACTTTTGGATTTAAACCATATGAAAATAATATCCCGGAAAAAAATGAGGTTGCAGTACAGAGACTATATGATGAAGGCATTGTAATGTTAGGAAAAACGAACACACCTGCTTTTGGCCATATGGCCGTTACAGATAATATGGTTTTTGGAAAGACATATAATCCGTGGAATAGAAAAAGAACCGCAGGAGGTTCTAGTGGAGGCGCTGGAGCTGCAGTTGCAAGCGGAATGGGTCCTTTAGCATTAGGCTCAGATGGTGGAGGGTCCATAAGAATACCGGCTGCATTTAATGGGATTTTTGGCTTAAAACCTACATTTGGTAGAATTCCCAGAGATTTACATGGGCATATTGGATGGATAACATTGGATCACTACGGATCTCTTACACGTAATGTGGAAGATGCAGCTCTAATGCTGGATGCCCTAGCAGGCCCAGATAGTATTGATAGATTTTGTATCCCTAAACCAAAAATGAGTTACTTGGACTCACTCAATGAAAATCCTTCAAAATTAAAGATTGGCTATTCATTAAAGCTGGGGTTTGTGAAAGCATTAGATCCAGAACTTAAGGAAATGGTAATTAAGGCAGCCAAGAAGTTTGAAGAAGCTGATTTAGAGGTTGAAGAAGCTAAATTAAGAATAAAAAAACCCGAATTAGCTTTTAATACTCTAGTAACTTCTGGATTTGCTTATGATTTAAACAGTTTTATGAATGATGAAGAAAAAATAGATGAATCATTACTCAAAATGATTAAAGCAGGTTCTACATATTCAGCTACGGATGTTAAAAGAGCAGAATATCAAAGAGAGAAGATTTATGCCTCGATTGCCGAATATTTCAATAAATATGATCTTCTAATCACTCCCACTACAGCAGTCCCTCCTTTTGATCTAGGAATAATGTATCCTCCTAAAATTGCTGGGAAGGCTGTTTCCCCTGTAGCTTGGATGTCCTTTACGTACCCTTTTAATCTAACTGGGCATCCAGCCGCCTCAATTCCTTGTGGATTTACCAGTGATAAAACTCCAGTAGGCATGCAAATAATAGGGAGAATGTTTGATGAAACCTCCGTACTTCAAGCTTCTAAACTATTTCAAGATATACAACCTTGGCAAGATAAAAAACCCGAATTTGATCTCTAATAACTTTAATTTTTCTTTAATTATACACAATTAAATATTATTTCCTTCTTTTTTAATCAAACTTTAATAACTTTCCTTGAATATAATAGTAATATAAGGTGAAGGTTAAAATGAAAGAAAATCAAACAAATAATTTACCCCTTATAGGAGATAAATTTCCTGAAATAAAAGTAAGCACAACTCATGGAGAGATGACTTTACCAGATAAATTTAAGAGAAAATGGTTTGTTTTGTTTAGTCACCCAGCGGATTTCACTCCTGTATGCACCACAGAATTTTATGCTTTTGCCAAAAAATATGAAACATTTCAATCATTTAATTGTGATTTAATTGGCCTATCAGAAGATCAAGTCTTCTCCCATTTAAAATGGACCGAATGGATTAAAGAGCATTTAGATATAAAAATTCCGTTTCCTATAATCGCAGATAATGGAGTAGTGGCAAAAAAATTAGGGATGATCCATCCACATAAAGGAACTAATACCGTAAGAGCCGTGTTTGTTGTAGATCCTAATGGAATTATTCGTTTAATCCTGTACTATCCTCAAGAAATCGGAAGAAATATTGATGAAATATTACGTATCGTAGAAACTTTACAAATCACCGATGAGAAAAAAGTTGCGACCCCCGCAAATTGGCCTAATAATGAGTTAATTGGAAAACAAGTTATAATTCCTCCTCCTACAAATGAAGAGACAGCAGAAAGTAGATCTAAAGAATATACTTGTAAAGATTGGTGGTTTTGTTAAAAAAAACTATTAGAACTCTTTTTATAACAATTGGGATAATTTCATTGATTATAATAATCCTTTTTAGAAAAATTTTAGGCAGCGAACATAAGTTTAGGTGTTTTTTAAAAAGTCTAATTTAATTATATACAATTTAATAACTACTTTTAAATTATTAAAAAACTGTAAAATATTAATAATCATTAATTTCATTATTCGGTTAAAGTTAAAAAATAGATTATATGATTTAATATGGTTGAAGAAAATGAACTTCTAGTTTTATTTACGGCTATAAGCGCATTTATTTTCTTTTTGCTTAATTTTGAGAAATTAAAATCATTACCATATTTTCATCTGTTCATCATTTCTTATGTGGCTTTATTATTAGGGTGGACATTTACGGTTATAGAATCATTATTTCTAGAAGTATTAATGAATCTTTTTGAACATATTTGTTACCTTACTTTTGGGATTTTATTAGTTATATGGCTAATTTTAGTATACCACTCAAGGAGGGAAAAAAACAAATGATAATTGGGATTCTCGACTTAATATCTTTAATTTTAGTTTCCATAGCAATTTTACTGATATTAGTTTTTTGGTCTAAAATTTTGAAAAGAAATCTTAGGTTGATTTTACTTGGATTTTTAATAATCATTTTTATATTTTACTTAAGTAATTTTTTAGAATGGATGAATATTTCAACTGTTTTAGTGCCATATGAAGATCTAATTTCAATATTAGCTCCTGTGTTTTGGTTTCTTTTCATATATGTCTATATTCAAAATAAAAATCGTGAAAATATCTTAAAACGGAAAACCATGGAATCTTTTTATAAGGATCTTTTAATCCATGACGTAAAAAATATTTTTCAGATAATCGGTAATACATATGAGTTAATTGATCTTGAAAAACAGAAGAATAAAAAAATAGAGGAAATATACGATCTTATAAATATTTTGAACGAACAAATCGTTCGAGGTAAATTTTTAACTTCTAATGTCTATAATCTTTCAAAATTAGAAAGTGAAGATATATTTTTTAAAGAAATAGATGTATGTAAATTTTTAAAGGAATCAATAAACATCATTAAAAATTCTTTTAAAAATAGGCAAATCAATATCGATATAACCAATTCTTTTCAAACTTATTCTATTGAAGCAAATGAACTTCTTTTAGATGTATTTGAGAACATCCTATTAAATGCGATTAAGCATAATAACAATGATGTAATAGAAATCAAAATAGTTGCATTGAAGGTTCAAAAAGATCATCAAAAATATATTCATATAGAATTATCCTTAGTTGAAACCATCGTCGATGCTTATAACGGAAAAGTATGGGTTGAAAACAGAGTAGAAGGAGATTATTCAAAGGGGAGTAAATTTATAATAGAATTACCAAAAAAGAGAAAATATTAAAAAGGGAATCAGTGATATTTGATTTTTGGAACTATTTAAAAAGATTTCATATTTGAAGTTGTTATATAACTAGAATCTCCAATTGTTATCCCTTTTTTTATCAAATCTTCAAGAATGGAGTAATCCCCTATAATACTATTACTGGAGATGATTTTTTTCAGTTCTGTTCCATCTCCAATAACTGATTCATTTAGTATACATTTTTCTAAAACTAAATTATCTCCCAATGAAACATTTGGTCCAATTACAGAATTTCTTATTTTGACATTCTCACCAATATAGACTGGTGGTACAATTTTTGAATCAATAATACTCCCAGTTTTAAAGAGATTATCAAATAATGGATCTATTAACTTTATTTCAGAGAGAAGAAGTCTATTTCCTTGCAAAAGACTTTCCGGCCTACCAAAATCTAAAATCTCTTCCTTCATTTCATTGACTTTTATTTTGTAACCTTCATCGATTAATTGTTGAATTATAGGTGTTAAGAGATGTTCTTCACCATTTACGATCTCTACTTTGCTTTGTTCTTCAAGTAATTCAAATAATCTCGGGGTCATATTTTTTCCAAAAAGATAAGCGCCTGAGACTGCAAAATCAGATATAAAATCTTGAGGTTTTTCTACTATTTTTGTTATGCAACCATCTTTATCTAGCACAGTAACTCCATAAAATTGTGGATTATCTACTCGTTTAACATTAATAACTCCATCACACTTTTCTTGATGGTAGTTTAGAAGAACGGGGGTATAATTTTCTAGAGGCAATCTATCGCTTAAGAAGATAAAACAATCATCTCCTTCAGCTAAATCCCGCCCCAGTAATATTGCATCTCCTAATCCAGAAAAATATGGGATTTCTGCTTCATAACCCATTGGTTTCTGTTCTCTAAATTGTAAATTAAAGTAATCACTATAATGTTTTAAGAGATATTCTGTGATTTGCCTTTTTTTATATCCAACAATAAAAAGAAGAGTAGTATCTTTAGGGAAAGTTTATTTTAATTTTAATAAAATATGATCTATCAATCTTTTCCCAGCAATCTTTATAAAAGCTTTTGGCTTCGAAAAAGTGAACGGTTGAAGGCGTTTCCCAACTCCAGCAATTGGGCATATAATTTTCATTATTTATCTAATTGGACTTTAAATTTTCTTTTAATTATTATATTAAATTTTTTATTACTAAAAAGGTTATTTTAGAAAACTTATTAAAATTATTACTTTCTTTTAAGGAAAATAAACTATTTTTGGTCTAAAATTTCTTTTAGAATCTCATAAAAACGAGCTTTTTCTGATTCTTCTTCGATTTCTTTTTTCAATTTCCTTAAGTAATAATTATCTGAGTTAGTTCTCTTTGAGTTTCTAATTTTTTTGTTCAATGCGATCCTGGTTTTTTCGTCTAAAAATCTTGGAGGAATCCTATTAAATTTGTCTATTAGATCATCTCTTTCTATATTCTGGAATTCTGATTTCTTGATTTCAGATTGAAGTTTCTTATATAATATCTTAACCCAAGTTTCAATTTCAGGAATGTCTCCTTTTAAATAGGTTCTCTGATTTAACCAGTGCTTAAACTTCAAAATATAGTCTAAAAAACTTCCATCTTTAAAGGTACTTTTTGTGTTTAATGAAACCTTTTTTGAGTTATTTGTTAGATTTTTAATGGATTTTAATTTAGTTCGGAATCATTGAGCCATTTATCAATTGACATTTTTTCTTCTTAGAAGAGATGGAAATTTTACATAAAAATTAATATTTAATAAAGATATAACAATTTACAATACAAAAAGTTAATGTGAGTCCATTCTTATAAGATACTCATATTTTAAAAGTATAATTATTAAAATGAAAGTAAAAGCAATCATTTTTGATTTTGGATTTACACTTTTTTATTTTAAAAATGCTACTGTCAATAATTATTTTGAATGCTTTAAAGAGGGATTATTAAAATCAATTAAATTCCTTCAAGATGAAAATATATTTGGAAAAAATACTAATATTAAAGAATTTATCACCATGTTTAATAAAGTAAGATTAGCCTCTTACAGAAATAATGATAAATCTTTCCGAGAATTAACTACTCCTTCCCTTTTTAAAAAAATACTCCAAGAGTTTGAAGTGCAAATAAGCAATGAAAAAATTTATTATAAATTAGCAGATTTATATCATTCTTGCGAAGAGAGGGAATGGTTTCCTTTCGCTGATACACAAAAAACCTTAGAAACATTAAAGCAAAAAGGTTTAAAAATTGGATTGATATCTAATCATCCTTATCATATTTCAATACTAAACATGCTTGAAACTTATAACCTGAAAAATTATTTTGATGCAATAATGACTTCAGCAAGATTTGGAAAGCGAAAACCGCATGTTGAGATCTTTTTGAAAACTATATCAAAAATGGGCTTATCAGAAGAAGCAAATCATCAAACAATTATGTGTGGTGATGAATATGCGGATATCATTGGAGCATCTAAAGCGGGCCTTATTCCCGTGTTTTATCATAGAAAGGTGGAATTTCCTTATGAGAAAGAAATTAATTTATCAAATATTAAAACCATAGAAGGTATTTATGATATTGTTGGGATTATAGAAAATTTTAATATATAATAAAAATTCTGTTGGATTTTGTTGGTAATAGAAATGATAATTAACGACCCTGAGGGGATTTATTCCTCTGGAAAGAGATTTTCCATGTTTGAACCCCCGACTTCTGGCTCCGCAAGCCAGCGCCCTATCCGGCTAAGTTTTTACTTAGTATCCAGTCTAGACTACAGGGTCATATATAGTAATATTAAATTATGGGTAAAAGTTAAATTTTTCAATATTTTCAAAAAAATTTTTGGTGAAGAAGTTTATTTTATTTGAAGATTACTGTGTGATTTTTGATATGGATGGAGTACTAGCAGATACCAGTTCCGCACATTTCAAAAGTTGGAAAATGATTGCTAAAAAGTTAGGTGTTGATTTTTCAAAACAATTTTTTAGTAAAACCTTCGGTCAAAGGAATGATTCTACTATTCGGAAATTAGTAAAAGGAAACATAAGTTCTGATAAAATTGAATATTGGGGTAAATTAAAAGAAAAATATTATCGAGATCTGATTAAAGATGAAATAGAACCATTGCCCGGAGTAATTTCATTGATTAAGAGTCTTAAGAATCATAAGTTCAAATTAGCGGTTGGTTCAAGTGGCCCTAAGGAAAATGTCGATCTATTATTAGATTCATTAAAAATTAAGGATTTTTTTGATATTATCGTGACGGCAGAAGATGTAAAAGAAGGAAAGCCTAATCCAGAAGTATTCTTAACAGTTTCTAAAAATATTCAAATCCGACCTGAGAAATGTATTGTTATAGAAGATGCTCCAGTTGGAATAGAAGCGTCAAAACGAGCGAAAATGAAAACAATTGCGCTTACTTCTACTCATAACAAACTTGAATTAAAAGGTGCTGATCTAATACTCAACAGCTTAGAAAACCTTAACGTAGAAAACATTAAAAATCTATTTCAAAATTTTCAAAAGAGTTAAAGTTATAATTTACAATAGGATTTTTTTCTAAAAGTTAAATAAATCAGTAAAGACAAATAAACCGTATTTATTTTTTTATTTTCTGTAATAAATCAGTGAAACATTATGAAAAAGATGACTTTTAACAGTCAAAAAGAATTATTAGAAGAATTATTAATTTCATTAGATCGTGTAAAGCTAACAGAATTTATAATAAAGTTGAAAAAGGACTACACAAAAAAAGAAATTATTAATCTTATTATTGTACCTACTCTTGAAAGAATAGGAAAATTATGGGAACAAGGAAATCTTGCTCTTTCTCAGGTATATATGAGCGGCCGTTTAACAGAAGACATGATAAAAAAACTCTTTGATCCTTCAAAAAAAGAGAAATCGAAAATTCCCAAGGTAGGATTAGCTGTATTGGAAGATCATCACGCGTTGGGTTCAAAGATCCTTAATTTTATCTTACAAACATATGGAATTAAAGCTATCAATTATAAGGTGGGCATTTCTGTCCAAGAATTAGCAAAAAAAGTCGTGAAAGATAAAATCGATATCATTTTAATTTCTACGCTTATGTTAAGATCAGCATTAAAAGTAAAAGAATTTACAGAATTATTAAATAATCATAATAATATAAAAGTGATAGTGGGAGGAGCTCCTTTTAATTTTGATAAACAATTAGGAAAAAAAGTTGGTGCTGATTTAGTGGGGCATACTGCTTTTGATTCAATAAAATTAATAAATAAAATTATAGGTGATAATTATGAATAAAGATGTAATGACTTCGTTGGAACGAGTAAAAACAGCTATGAGTCACAAAGAACCTGATAGAGTACCTTTTGTTTTGCCAATGAATCTTCATGGTTCAAAACTTTTTAATATATCAATTAAAAAATATTATTCCAAACCAGATAAGGTTGTTGAAGCTCAGATATATTTTAAAGATAAGTATAATTCTGATGCTGTCATTGGATATCTTTACACCGCTCAAGAAATGGACGCATGGGATATGGATATTATTTTCTTCAAGGATGGCCCTCCTAATGCTGGTAAACCTTTTATCACAAAATATACAGACATTGAGGGTTTAAATCCTCCGGATATTTCTGAATCAAAAATATTAAATGATGTATTAAAGATAATTGATATGTACTATAAAAAAATTGGTGATACTACACCTATCATCGGAGTTGCTACTTCACCATTTTCTTTACCCATTATGCAAATGGGATTTAATAAATATATCGAATTAATTTATGAAGACCGTGAGCTTTTTTGGGAGTTAATGAAAATAAATGAAGAATTTTTTATTGAATGGGCTAATCTTCAATTAGAAAAAGGTGCAACCGCAATCATATATTCTGATCCGATGTCCTCTCCAACAATAATTCCCAGAGAACTTTTCTTAGAAACTGGATATAAGGTTATAGAAGAAATAAGAAATAGAGTAGATGGGAATTTGATTTTTAATACTCATTCAGCTCGTGTTATGGGAATATTAGAGGATATTATAGAATTAGAATTTGTTGGCAGTGCAATTAGTAAATTAGACAATTTAAATGAAGCAAAAAGTATTTGTAGAAATAAAATGTTAATAATGGGTAATTTAGATGGAATTGAAATGTGTAATTGGACTCCTAAAACAGCTGAAAGAAAAGTAAAAAAAGCAATTTCACAAGCTGCGTGTGGAGGGGGTTTCATTCTTACAGATCATCATGGAGAAATTCCATTACAAGTTCCAGAAAATGTCATTTCATCTATAGCAAAAGCAGTAAAAAAGTGGGGTAAATACCCCTTAAACTGGTTAAAAGATAAAAGTTAAACCTATTAATTTTATGTGATTACCCTCTCAAATTATAAAATAGTAGATAATATTTCGAATATCTCCAAACAATAAGTTGTAGGATTGATTATATTGATTAAGCAAACTGTTTATATTGATTTGATAATTACTATGACTAATTAACTCAAAAAATTCTTAACATTGCATTTAAATCAAAGGTCTTGTATATTATATTTTAGTAATATAAATTTGTACTTTTTGATAACTTTAAGATTATAGATTAAAACTATTACAGAATTAAAGACAAGTTTGAGTATCTATTATAAAGATTTTAATTTGAAGATAAAATTTTACAAAACTGATTTAAAATTGAATTTCAGAAATGAAAGATGAAAAACAAGAAAAAATGTTATTCAAGAAATCTAATTCGGTATCCCAGAAAATAGCTGATTATGAAATGGCTTTTGATTTAATAGGTGAATTAATCGCCAATGTTAAATCAGAAGAGGAAGTCATAAAAAGGATCATTAATGTATTTTCTACTTTATTTGTATTTGAAAGATTAATTTTTGCTTCAATAGAAAATAATGAGTTAAAGTATTATACATCGAACCAAAAATTAGAATCTATAAGTGATGAGATAAAAGGTATAATGAGTGAATTTAAAGGCCAATTCGAAAAATTAGAAGGAAATAAATCCTTTCTTGTACGAATAGAACATAATAACGTGACATATGGAGTAGTTTTTGTAAATAACATCGAATTTTCAGAACGAATAGACCAATAGCTTAATATAGCACTGATTCTTTCAAAAATTTCTGGATTAGCGATATCCAATGCTAGAAATTATGAAAAACTAAATAAACTATTAAAGGATTTAAAACTCGCGAATGATGAACTTGTTCAATTCAATTATTCTGTGTCTCACGATTTAAGGCAACCTTTAGCTACAATCTCTGGTTATGTAAATATATTGCAAGAAATTTTTAAAGGAAAAATTGAAAAATCACCAGAATCTTACATTGAGGAAATAATTAAAGCATCAGAACGTATGGACGAAATGATAGAAGGATTACTTAAATATTCCAAAATTGGAAAAGAACCCAACTATGAGGTTATCGATTTAAATGATGCTCTCTCTCAAGCTATAAGTAATTTACAATCGTTAATTTCTTCGACGGGAACTCAAATCGAAAACGAGAAATTACCAAAAGTAAAAGCTAATTTAATTGGGATGACAATTTTATTTCAAAACCTTATTGATAAATCTCAGTTTTGGTGGCATATTAGAAACAATTCGAAAACATGAGGTATTTATGCCACGAAAACTCATAACTATCACTTGCGGTACACTCATAATCCTTCTGGCAAACTGCAGCTTGGGGAAACAATCACCTACCGAACCGCCCGATACAACCGCACCGGAAAACTGTACAAATTTTAAAGTAGCCACGCGAAACTCCGATTTAAACGGATACACCCATTTGGATATTTCCTGGGAAGATCCGGCCGATACCGATCTGGTTAAAGTCGTTATCAACATAGAAACCGACAACCTTATCCTTGACATCCCCAAGGGACAAGAAAATTATACTATTCATGATGCTCCCCAGGGAAAATACTTTCGCTTTCGCTACTGCACGGAAGACAAGGCCGGCAACCGCTCGACCGAAAGTACGTATTCCATGACCACTACCGATTACGGCCGCTTTGTATTCGATTTTAAGGCGAAGGTCGGGGACGGCAATATAACCCTTTCCTGGAGAAATCCCGATTATCAGGGATTTGACCGGCTTTACTTTTGGTACTACAAGGAAGGGTGTGATCCGGTTGATTACCGGCCCCTAACGGATGAAATCGTTGAACGCTATCTGGCAAAAAATACGATTTCTTTGCACATCGACAACCTGATTAATGGCAGATCCTATATGTTTTATTTGCAAACCGTGGACCGGCAAGGAAACCTTTCCACCCGGCGCGCGGCGGGGGGAATTCCCGTAGCAGCACCCGCACAACTGCAGTCCGGTGTTACCTACACCACGGCGAACGGCCTGCTGCATAACCAACTAAATGATGTTCATGTCACCCAGGCGGGGATGGTTGCCGTTTCCTCCCCACGCGGTGTGAGTGTTTGGGATGGGAATACCTGGACCAACTACGATCAGGACGATGTCCCCATCTCATCCATTATTTGGATTGTGCGTGAAGTGTATATGGCGGAAAACGGCACCATCTATGCCGGCAATAACGACGGCCTGTTTGTATTTGACGGGACAGAATGGAAGAACTATTCCACAGAGGCCGGTTTGACCAATGACGAGGTATGGGGGCTTATTGGTGACTCCGCCGGTAATATTTACTGCGGCACACAAATCGGCGGGATCTATCGGTTTGACGGAAAT
>JARRLT010000092.1:0-39196 GCA_037386725.1 Promethearchaeota archaeon | reverse complement strand
CTTCTAAAAACTTTACTGCATTATCAAGTTTTCCAGTATAATTAAAAAAATGAAGTACCTTTTTGCCTCGTGCCATTTCTAATCAGTATGAGTATTTATTAAAAAATATTGTAAAAATAAAAAAATTTAATATCTTAAATTGTATGAGGCATCTCGATAATCGCTTGCCAACTTTCTAGTTTCAACATTTCCACATCGAGAACATTGTAATTTATTAAATCCAACTCTATCTAATGGTGTTCCACATATAGAGCAATCTGCGTGAATTACTCCGAGATCTTTGCCTGTAGTACTAAGATTATATTCATTAGTTTTCTCTTCGATAACTTTCGCTCGAATAACATCAGTTATTTGAAATGCATCTCTAATTTTTTCCACGTAACGGTTTGATATTTGTGAAACATGGATATTTCCAAAATAATATGAATTAAAATGAAGTTTTCTGTTAATTGTATAGAAATTAAGACCAACAGAATACTTTCTTAAAAAGAGAATAGATCCTAATACAATATCACCAACTTTAACTATTTTTCTATCAGATTCTTGATGAGTTATTATCTCGATTTCCCTTTTTTCTTTATTTATATGGATCATTCCAGTTTTTGTAGCATAAATTGCTCCGTTTTTAATAAAAGTAGAGTCTTCATCCGGCAGGTATTCTTCTACTACTCCTAAATACTGACCGGTTGTCACAATTTCTCGATCTTTCACTGAATCATTCATTTTATCATCAATATTAAGTAGTTTTCTCTACCTATTTCTTCTCTAAGTATAGATTATTAAGCAATGTAAATAAAATTATTTATAATGACATATAATAAATTTCTATAGTTCAGCAAGTTGAACCTTTCCAAAATCCAAAAATCGATCTTGAACAGTATACAATTGACGCAAAATGCGCTGTTGATATTGCATATGTCGCAGGATTCCGATATAATGACATAAAAAATAAAGTCGTTTTTGATTTAGGAACAGGAACGGGTAGATTATCGGTCGCATCAGCTTATCTTCAAGCCAATCAGGTAATTAGTATAG
This sequence comes from Promethearchaeota archaeon, assembly GCA_037386725.1. Lineage (GTDB taxonomy): Archaea > Asgardarchaeota > Lokiarchaeia > Sigyniarchaeales > SOKP01 > JARRLT01. The sequence continues at coordinate 38,161 of JARRLT010000092.1, read as the reverse complement.
ATAGTGATTTTAATGCACTCTTAACCTTTAAAAGAAGCGTTGATAACTTGAACTTGAATCATATTATTAATATAATTTGCAGTGACATTCAGCACTTATCAATAAATTCAAAAAAGTTTGAGAATCTGAAAATCACAACAATCATGAATCCTCCTTTTGGAGTCCAAAGAAAATCTGCAGATCGTCCATTTTTAGAAAAAGCATTACTTTTTTCAGATATTGTTTACTCAATTCATCTAGCTAATTCAGATGTAACAAATTTTATTGAAAAGTTCATAGATCAATATGAAAATTGGGTTATTGATCTAATTTTACCTTTCCAAATGATATTAGATCGATCGTTCTCCAAAAATCTAAAATTTGTGTTTAAATTTATTGGAATTTTCTCCACGAGTTTAAACTATCTGGATAATGTGCTTTCTCACCTAAAACCTCTTCAATCCTCAAAAGTTGGTTATACTTTGCGGTTCGTTCGCTTCTAGCTGGGGCTCCTGACTTAATTTGGCCAGTACATAATCCAACAGCTAAATCAGCAATAAATGGATCTTCTGTTTCTCCTGAACGATGAGAGACCATTACATTAAATTCGTTTTTGAACGCTAAATTAGCCGCATCGATTGCTTCTGATAGAGAACCAATCTGATTAACTTTTAATAAAACTTGCATTGAACTATCTATCTTTTTTGTAATTTCACTAAATGCATCAAATGATTTTTCATCGAAAGGATCTTCAATTGATTTTAACGGTTGATATTCTTTTATTAAATCAAGATAATACTGAAGTAATTCATCTTCACTTAATTCTTTTCCATCAATAGTGTATTTTCCATTTTCATAAAATTCACTCGCCGCAGCATCCATTCCAAGGATAAACTCATTTCCAAGAGTAAAACCACGTTCTTCAATAGCTCTTATTATTAAATCCAATGCTTCCTTAGTATGAGATATATTCGGAGCAAATCCTCCCTCATCCCCAACATTTATCGCAGTTTTACCATATTTTTCAGATAATATCTGTTTTAGAGTGTGATATACTTCAGAGACGTATCTAATTCCTTGAGAAAAATTTTCAGCTCCGATTGGTAAAATCATAAACTCTTGAACTGCTAAATCATTTCCTGCATGTTCTCCACCATTTATAATATTACAACTTGGAATCGGCAAGAGATATTGTTCGGTATTTTTTTCATGACTTAAATTATATAAATGACTAAATAATGGTACTTGTTCTAATTTAGCAGCTAATTTTGCAGCTCCCAAAGAAACGGATAGAATTGCATTAGCCCCTAATTTGCTTTTATTCTCTGTCCCATCTAATTGGATCATTGCATTGTCAATCTTTCTTTGTTCTCTGACATCATAACCTTTTAGATTTTTTGCGATAACATCATTAACGTTTTTCACCGCTTTTGTGACGTGTTTACCCATAAACTTATCCCCACCATCTCTTAATTCTAATGCTTCAAGGACGCCAGTTGATGCTCCAGAAGGAACAGCAGCTCTTGCAAACTTATCCCCGCAATATACATCTGATTCAACAGTAGGGTTTCCTCTTGAATCTAAGATCCATCGTGATTTAATTTTCGTAATTTTGTAATCTGTCATAATAATCTTTTTTAAACTCTATTTATTTTAAAAGTAAGGAAAAATTCTTCTTAATTTTTAGTTTTATAAGTTATTAAAGTTCTTATAGAAAAACTGATTTAGTTAATTATTAATTAAAAATGATTTGATTCAAGTTGTCAGAAAGTCAACCTTGGGTAGAGAAGTATAGACCTAGAACTCTGGATGATGTAGTTAACCAAACTGGAATTGTTAAAAGGTTAAAGAAGTTTGTAACTGATAGTTCAATGCCTCATTTAATCTTCGCTGGTCCTGCGGGAACTGGGAAAACTACATGTGCTTTAGCTATGGTGCGCGATTTGTATGGGAGAAAAATGGCTATTAACAACACATATTTAGAATTAAATGCTAGTGATGCGCGAGGTATTGATGTTATCAGAACCTACATAAAAGATTTTGCCAAGGCTCGACCTCCAATGGATATTCCCTTTAAGATATTAATATTAGATGAAGCAGATAATATGACTTCACCAGCACAACAAGCACTTCGTAGAACGATGGAAAAGTACACTAAAAATTGCAGAATGATTCTAATATGTAATTATTCGAACAAGATTATCCCCCCAATTCAATCTAGATGCGTTGTATTCAGATTTTCACCGCTTAATAGAACAGATATTAAAGATCGTGTTAAATTTGTTGCAGATCAAGAAAATATTACAATTGAAAATAATGGATTGAATGCGTTGGTTGATGTATCACGTGGAGATTGTCGTCGAGCTATTAATTACCTTCAATCATGTGGTACATCAACCAACGCTAAATGCGGCCCTACAAGGCCAATTACAGTTGTCTATTAAACTGTTAAACGATTTAAAAAAAGAATATGGATTATCCGGGCGAAATATAATTAAAAATATCCATCGAGAAATTTACACGTTAGAAATCCCTGAACTTAAGAAAATTGAATTATCAAAATTACTTGCTGAATTTGAGTATCGACTAAGCCAAGGTGGAACTGAAGAAGTTCAATTGCAAGCTCTATTAGCTCGAATTGTTATGCTCCAATAAAGAAAATAATTGATGTTTTAACCCATGTTCTAATTTCTTATCTTCAAAAAATCTTAACATTCTATCTATGGATTTTTTATCACTTCTGAACTTTATTACCTCTGGATATAATATTTCCCATAAAATTAATCCTTGAGGTTCAGCTGGCTGATAAGAATGAAATTTTGATGGATCAAATAAATTCTTAAAATCTTTAAAAGCGATTTCATTGAATCCCAATTGTATAAGCTTTGCAATTATTCTTCGAATTTGTTGTCGTAAAAACGCTTGACTTTTAAAGTTAAAGACCAAATAATCTTTCATCTCTTCAATGAATACCGCATATAACTCTCTTGTATATCTCTGTTCTTTTTTACTTCTCTTAGAATAGTTTTGAAAATTATGAGTACCCTCTAAGTACTTACATGCTTTTATAACTATTTTAAAATTAAATTTCTGTGCATTCAGGTATTCTACGGGATATTTTAAAACATATTTATACCAACGTAATAATGCATCATATCGAGGATTTGCTTCTGATGATACTTTTGCTTTTGCCCATATGCCAATTTCTTCTGGTAAAATAGAATTTATCTCCATCAAAATAGGCTTTTTTCTCGTTTCAATAGAAAAAACTGCTCCCCGAGCAGAAACATATCGATCCGTTCTACTAGCAACTTGAAAATTGGAAGTTTTGGAATTCGTAATATAATTTTTATTTTTAAGAGCTTGAATTAGCTTATCCTCAATTGTTAAGAAGTTGGGTTGTCTTTGAGAGCCGAAATACTTTTCTTTCCCAATATAATAAAATTTAAAAAAGTACTTGATAGTTTTCATCTCCAGAATTCAATCATTAAGATTGTCTAATCTTAAAAAAGGATATATCGTTCTTCTATTTTATTTATGTTATATCGAATTATATTTAATTATAATTACTTAAATCATAAAGATTTTTTATATTCTCAAAATAGATTAGAAACATTATATTTTTTGTACAGATAAGCAAATATGTTTTTATATTTCCCAATAAGTTGGATAAGATTATTACAAAAAATAAACTTTTAATTTTAAGGATATTTTTTATATTCAAAATTTCAATATGTTTTTTAATTTCAATTTATTAAAAATTTTAAGAGAAAAAATATGTCCTTTCAAAGAATCACAAACTCACTAAAAAACTTAAAAGATAGAATTAGAGCGAGTATTAATATAAAATCTTATAATATTCTATTTTTCATTGCCTTATGTCTAGTCTTTTTCTTAGCCGTCTTTATTCGATTATCTCCCATGCTACATGAACAGATGTTGAAAGCATTTGATCCTTGGATGCAATATTATAATACCCAATATATTGCTACCCATACTTGGTATCAATATTTTCATTGGTTTGATTATAAAAGTTGGTATCCAACCGGAATTCAAAGAGCAACTTTAAGACCAGGATTAGTATTTACAGCAGCAATTCTTTATCAAATTATAAACGGAATTGGAATACATGTTTCTCTCTATAATGTTTGTTATTATTTTCCGCCCTTTATGGGGGGTGTGACCACAATAGCAATTTATTTCCTCGGAAAAGAAGTTCTTGATAAGCGTACCGGATTATTTGCGGCATTTTTTCTTGCGTTTAGTCCTGGATTCATGCAAAGAACTGTAGCAAAAAATCCTGCTACAGTTCTTTGCATGAATCCAGGACTAAACGCAAGAAAAAATGCCGCAAATAATCCGGTACGCTTACTCACGCAATAATTGGAGGAGTTTTCTTAGGTTATTTATCATTATCCTGGGGTGGAGAAGATTTCATATATTTTTTAATACCCGTCATCTGTGTTATACTAATTCTACTTAATAAATATGACCAGAATGTTCTAATCGGATATGCAGGCGTACAAGGTACGGGTCTTCTTATAGGAGCTATAATATTCCGTTTCAAATTTACTACTCTATTTTCAAGTATTAATGTGGGAGGTATTTTTTTCTTCACATTGTTTTTAGTCTTTTACCATTTATTTTTTACAAATAAGGAAAAGTATCCTAATTTTTATCGAAAAACTCTGAATGTTGTTAAATGGGCAATTATTCCAGCTGCAATTATATTAGCATCTATGGTATGGATTTCACCAGATTTTCTTCCTTTTGGTTTTGGAAGAAAATTTCAATCTATTTTAAGTCCATTACTGCGAAATCAAATTTATCTGATAGCCTCTGTAGCAGAACAAATACCGAGTCCTTGGAGCACCTTTTATTATAATACTTTAATTCCGTTAACATTAGTTCCATTAGGAATCTACTTTGCTTTTCGGAGATTAAATTCTGCTGACATAATTATCAATGGAAGCTCGCGTTGCAGGAACGGTTGGTCGATCGGTATCAGCTTGGCGTCACGGTTTGTCATTATCCGAGTGTAGGAAAAACTGAGATCTATGGTGTTTTCTTCCTTGTTGGATTTTTAAGCATTGCACAAGTGGTTCACGCTACTGATGTTTCTATAAATCAATTATCATATAGTCAAATTGTTGCAGGAGGAGTTCTCCATGATTGGGAAGAATCCCTTACATGGATGCGGGATAATCTTCCTGGAAAGACAGTAGTAGTGAGTTGGTGGGATTATGGTTATTGGTTGACACCTATAGGAAATATAACTAGTGTTAATGATGGTAATACATTAAATTCTACAAGGATCGGTCTAACCGGAATGGCATTGATGCAAACAAATGAATTAGATAGCGCTAAGATGACTATGTATTAGTCTATTTTGGATATTTATATAATAGTCTTGGAGGAGATGAAGGAAAATGGCAATGGATGATACGTATATGTAACGATCATACTGAAGCTTATAAGAAAATGGGTTTATATGAACCCAATTGGGCACAAGACTCGGTTTTCAATGAAAGTAGTTATGTAAATTCTACCGGCTATTATCGTAATAATTGGTTCCAATCTACATTAGTTAAGTTACTTTTTTATGGAGTTCCCACTGATCCCTCTAATTATAAACAAGGTACTTTAATCTACAATTATGCCCATTATATACAAAATACTAAAGATGCTTATGGAAACACGTGGGCATCACATATCCCGACTAATGGAAATTATGATTTTAAGGTATTTGATCCAGCTCACTTCTCCACAAACGGTTTAGTTAAAATTTACAAAATAGATTATACAGCATTAGATTCCAACTTTACAATTCAAGATCCTAAAGTTTATAACAATGGCATTGCTACATTCAATTTACAGAATACAGGAACAAGGAACTTAACTATTAGCAACATCCAAATTAACGGAAAAAATTACACTTATTCAATGGGAACTGATGTTTCAGGAAAATTGGGTGTAAATAAAACAGAGCCAGTTTGGATAGATCTAAACGATCAAGGAACTTCATTTTCGGTAAATGATGTTGTTAAAGTAAATGTTACTGCACAAGCTCAAGCTGAACAAGGTAAGACTTATACATTTTCGAGACAAACAAGTAATTTCTTTGTAAAAGAAGCTAAAAAAGCTTCAGTTAAAATTAATAAGTTAAATAGTAAAGTTATCATTTCTAATGATACTACCCCCGAAACAAAAGTATATCTTGAGGTAGAAAATAATGGGGGTATGGTGGTAAATTTGAATAGTTTTTATATCGATAATGAAACTAATACCTTTTCAGATGTACAATATACATCAGGCTCCCCCGTTCTACGACCGGGTCAGAAAGCAGATGTAATTTTATCTGGGATAAGTCAAACTTTTCTTCCAATTGGCACAAATCATTCTATTGGTGTAACGACAGTTGGAGGAAATAAAGATGAGGTATTATTCTCTGGGAATTTGCAGACTTCAACTAAAAAATATGGAATTTCCATTATCGATCGAGATAGAATTGTAGCACCGGAATTGTCAATATCATCTAATGGAGGTTTAAGGAAGAATATCCCCGTTCAATTAAACAATTCATACGCCTACACATATGATAACGGAACTACAGAACTTTATGTTAAAGTTAAAAATACTGGAAATAGGGTTATTGCATTAGATACGGTAACTCTATCAGGAACCAAAGCAGATGATTATACTTGGAATACAATTAATGGTGATGTAATCTTAGGTCCCGGTGAGGAGAATATAATTAAGGTTACAACCGTTCCAAACTTATATCAAGTAAATGATAATGTTGGGATTATGGTCAGTGGAGATGATGATGGAGCCAGAGTTGCATCTGATGTAGGTTATTTACAAACAATCGCTTCCAAACCTCAAATTGATATTATCGATAAGGTTTTAAACACTACAACATCTTATATAGCAGCGAATGAGACTGGTAAGTTACTGATAAAAAATACAGGAAATCAAAAAGTTACTTTAGATGGAATCTACTTAAACAATACATTAATCGGTAATTTTTCAAATCCAAATCAAGTAACATTTTTAAGTGGAGATAAGAATTTAGGTATTCAAAACGCCGCGTTAGTTGCTTTTAATATCACTGGATTTGAATTAAATCAATCAAATATTGTTAATGTTAATGTAACCACCTATTCAGGAACAGACACTTCTAAACAATTTAAGGCTTATGTTGATAATAATCTTTTCAATGTTTCTATCGACAAATCTAAATCAAGTGCTTCTTACGGTGGGGATTTGGTATTGGACGTTAGTAATTTAGGACTTCATAATGTCACTATTGATTCAGTTTATATTAACCAAAGCTATATTTCTATAGCAAATTTCAATCCGAAATCATTTGAGATGAGTCCTGGAAGTAATTTAATTGAGTTGGTAAGAACCATCTTAATTTATTCTAAACTGAATTTCTTTAATTTAATTTTAATATTGAAAATTTATGAATTCCAATTTTAAATTAATCTCTGAATTTGAACCGAAAGGAGATCAACCCGAAGCTATTCGTGCGTTAGCTAAAAATATTAACGAAAAAGATCAAAAATATCAAACTTTATTAGGTGCCACTGGAACGGGTAAAACATTTTCAATAGCTAATATTATTCAAGAGGTTAATAAGCCAACTTTGGTAATGGCGCCGAATAAAACTTTAGCAGCTCAATTGTATAACGAATTAAAGGAATTATTTCCAGATAATTCTGTTCATTATTTTGTATCTTATTATGATTATTATCAGCCAGAAGCCTTTTTACCGGTAACTGGATTATATATTGAAAAAGATTTTAGTGTGAATGAAGAAATAGAAAGGTTGCGTCTCGCAGCAACTCATGCAATAAGAACAAGGAAAGATGTTATTATAGTAGCAACAGTTTCTTGTATCTATGGGATTGGAGATCCAGATGTGTGGACAGCTGTTTCATTAAATCTAGAAGTTGGACAGAATATTAGACGTTCTAACATTTTAGAAGCATTAATTAGGATGAATTATGAAAGAAAGGATGTAGAATTTAAACCTGGTATAGTTCGCGTTCGAGGAGATATAGTTGATATCTTTCCGGCTTATTTAGATACAGCTATAAGAATTTCCCTATTTGGTGATGAAATTGAATCTATTCAGGAAATAAGTCCTGTTTCTAATCAATCAATAAAAGAAATGCCAAATTGTCGAATCTTTCCAGCAACTCACTTCATAATTCCTGAAGAAAATAAGTTAAATGCTTTGGATTCAATAGAAAAAGAATTAGAAGAACAACTAACTAAATTTCGACAAGAAGAAAAGTATGCTGAAGCTCAGAGACTTGAGCAACGAGTTAAATTTGACTTGGAAATGATGCGAGAAATGGGATATTGTAAAGGTATTGAGAATTATTCGAGACATCTTGATGGAAGATCACCTGGATCACCTCCAATGTGTCTTATCGATTATTTTCCTGAAGATTTCCTAATTGTTGTAGATGAATCTCATATAACAATCCCTCAGATACATGGAATGATTGGTGGTGATCAATCCCGTAAAAAGAATTTAGTTGAATATGGATGGAGGCTTCCTAGCGCATTTGATAATCGACCTTTAAAGTTTGAAGAATGGGAGAATAAGATTAAATATATAATCTTTATGAGTGCTACTCCAGGTTCTTGGGAATTGAAAAAAAGTGTGGGCATTTCTGCTGAGCAGATCATCAGACCGACTGGATTAGTTGATCCTAAGGTTGAGATTAGATCTGCTAATAACCAAATTGATGATCTGTTAGGAGAAATAAATAAAGTGATTAAAAATAAGGGACGAGTATTAGTTACTACCTTAACAAAACGTATGTCTGAAGATATCTCTGAATATTATTCGGAACTTGGGTTAAAAATCGCCTATCTTCATAGTGAGGTTGATACAGTTGAAAGATTTGAGATTTTAAGGAATCTTCGGAATGGGACCTATGATGTTCTTGTAGGGATAAATCTTTTGAGGGAAGGTCTTGATCTCCCTGAAGTTCAACTAGTGGCAATATTAGATGCAGACAAACTTGGATTTTTAAGAGATACCAGATCACTTATTCAAACAATCGGAAGAGCATCAAGAAATGTAGATGGACATGCGATATTATATGCCGATAAAATTACTCCTGCAATGAGATCCGCTATTAAAGAAACTAATCGAAGAAGAAATAAACAGCTAGCTTATAACAAGTCTCATAACATTACACCAACAACGATTAAGAAGAATATTTTACGTTCTCTCTCAGAAGAACAAGAAATAAAAGAAAAAGAAACTATAAAATTAAAGAAATCAATTAGTGAAAAATTAGCAGAAATAAGCGATATGGATATAGTTATTCAATATCTTGAAAATAAAATGTTTTTAGCAGCAAAAGAATTAAGATTCGAGGATGCTGCATTTTTAAGAGATAAAATTAAAGAAATTAAAAAAGATTATAAAGCAAAAGCGTGAAATTATTCAGTTATTTTTAACGGAGATATATAGATAATGAACCTAAATCATAATATTATTATTAAAGGAGCTCGTCAACATAATTTAAAAGATATTGATGTAGAAATACCGCGTAATAAACTAGTGGTTATTACGGGTGTAAGTGGGAGTGGAAAATCGAGTCTAGCTATGGATACATTATATGCTGAAGGGCAACGTAGATTTTTAGAGTCTCTTTCAAGTTATGCGCGACAATTTCTTGGAGAAATGGATAAACCCGATGTAGATTCGATAGAAGGATTATCTCCTGCAATAGCAATAGAACAAAAACCCCTCTCTAAAAATCCTCGTAGTACTGTAGGAACCGTTACTGAAATATATGATTATTATAGACTTCTTTACGCAAATATAGGAACTCCACATTGTCCAAACTGTGGTAAAGAAATTAAGCCTCAAACACCTCAACAGATTATCAATCAAGTTTTTGAATCTATTGAGAAAGGTCAAAAATTTATAATTAAAGCACCTATAATTCGAGACAGGAAAGGGGAATATAAAGATCTTTTGGAAGATTTGAAAAAGCAAGGTTATCACAGAGTTGAGATCGATGGAATCCAATATACATTGGATGAAGAGATCTCGATGGATAAAAATTTGAAGCACAATATTAATGTAATAGTTGATAGGCTTATAATGAAGGAAGATATAAAAACCAGACTTGCGGATTCTATTGAAAATGCCCTCAATCTTTCAGAAGGATTGGTCATAGTTGATCTTTTAGATCAAGGAGTAGAAAGATATTCTGAACATTATGCGTGTATTGATTGTGGTATTTCAATCCCACAATTAGATCATAAGATGTTCTCATTTAACATTCCCCATGGGAGCTGCAAATATTGTAATGGTTTAGGATCAGTTATGGAATTTGATTATCATCTTATTTTAGGTGATGATTTAGAAGTCCCACTTGATGAAAGTAGAATAAGAGACATTCCTGGATTTGGAACCCTTACAAGTTATTCTTGGCAGATGTTAAAACAGGTAGCTGTGCATTATAACTTTGATACTGATCATACTAATATAGAAGATATAGATCCAGAAAAATTAGAGAAATTATTGTATGGTTCTGGAAATGAAGCAATTCGATTTCATTTCAAGAGTGATAATTCCGAGGGAAGATATAGCAGAAATAATAATTCTTCATATAAATACACTCGACCTTTTGAAGGTATCATCCCTATGCTTCACCGAAGATATATGGAAACAAATTCAGATAGGGGGCGGGAAATTTATGAAGGATTTATGAATCGGATTGATTGTCCTCAATGTAAAGGACAAAGATTGAAACCTGAAAGTAGGGCGGTAACTATTCAGGACATAAATATTGCGGAACTCACTAATTTACCCGTAAAAGATGCTCTGGAGTTTTTTGATAATATTAAGTTAGACGAAACCCAATCAAAGATTGTTAAGGAAGTTTTAAAAGAAATTAAAAGCAGATTATCATTTTTAGCAAATGTCGGACTTGATTATATTACTTTAAGTCGAAGATCTGATACATTATCTGTTGGTGAGGCAGAAAGAATTCGCTTAGCAACTCAATTAGGTTCTAGTTTAGTAGGGGTCTTATATGTGTTGGATGAACCTTCAGTGGGTCTTCACCAGCGAGATATAACAAAGTTAATAAACATGCTCAAAAAGTTAAGAGATTTGGGTAATACTGTTATAGTAGTAGAACATGATGAAGAAATTATCAGAAATGCTGATCATATTATTGATCTTGGACCTTATGCTGGAGAAAGAGGTGGACTTATAGCAGCTCAAGGTAATCTAAATGATATTATTAATGCAAAAGATTCATTAACTGGAAATTATTTATCCGGAAAAGAAAAAATTGAAGTTCCTAAAAAAAGAAGAAAATTAAATGGAACTTTTGTAAAAATCGAAGGGGTTAGAGAACATAATCTGAAGGATGTTACTGTAGAAATCCCCTTAGGTGTTTTTACATGTATAACTGGGGTTTCAGGAGCGGGCAAGACAAGTCTGATTATTGATTGTCTCTATAAAGGACTTAAAAATCTAGTGAATTTCCGAAGTTCAAATGTTATTACTGGAGAATTTGATAAAATTACGGGATACGAGAATATAGATAAAATTATCAATATTGATCAATCCCCAATTGGGAGAACCCCACGATCTGTTCCTGCAACTTATACAAAAGCTTTCAATTATATTCGAAAAATTCTGGCTGAGATGCCTGAAGCAAAAAAGCGTGGGTATAAAAAAGGGAGATTTTCTTTTAATACAAAATCTGGTAGGTGTAAAAAGTGCTCTGGTAGAGGTTATATTCTGAAAGAAATGTATTTTCTACCCGATGTTTATATTAGATGTGATTTATGTAAAGGCAGGAGATATAATTTTGAAACTTTAGATATCAAATATAAGGAAAAAAGTATCGCTGATATCCTTGATATGAACTTTTCACAAGCTTTAGAATTTTTTGAGAATTTCCCTAATTTGAAAAGGACCTTAAAGACTGTGGTGGATGTAGGTTTAGGATATTTGGAATTAGGACAGTCATCCACTACTTTAAGTGGTGGAGAATCTCAAAGACTTAAAATTGCCCGACAATTAAGGAAACGAAGTACAGGAAATACATTATATATTTTAGATGAACCAACCACCGGATTACATTATCATGATATTAAATATTTATTAAAGGTGCTTCAGCGTCTTGTAGACAAAGGAAATACTGTTATTATAATCGAGCATAATATGGAAATTATTAAATCTGCTGATTATATTATCGATCTTGGACCAGAAGGTGGTGAAAATGGAGGAGAAATTTTTGATAAAGGAATACCCGAACAATTTATTAAATCTAAAAAATCATATACAGCAAAATATTTGAAAAAATATTTGAATGGTTCAGCCTAAAAAACCTATAATTTCTCCTCTCGGATTTCTAAAGATTTTTTACATTTTACCAATTTTGAATTCCTTTCTTTTATTTGATTACCTTTTTATTCAATAAACAAAAAATTCTAAATTCTTTCTTAATTATTAAAATTAATCCCATTAGAAAGGTTATTAAAAATGACTGAAAATGAAAGTAAAGTTATAAGAGCTCCCATTGCATGTATCCTCGGTCATATAGATCACGGTAAGACTTCACTCTTGGACTACATTCGAGGTACAGTAGTACAAAAAAGAGAAGCTGCCGGAATAACTCAACATATTGGCGCTAGTTTCTTTCCCATCGAAGATATAAAAAATTTTCTTGGTAAATCAAAGAAAGAATTCGCAGAAACGCAGATTAATTTACCAGGGTTATTAATTGTTGATACTCCTGGTCATGCTGCTTTTATGAACTTAAGAAAGCGTGGTGGTGCTGTTGCTGACATTGCAATTTTAGTTATTGATGTGACTTCTGGAACTCAACCAATTACTTGGGAGAGTGTACGTATTTTAAGAGAAAGAAAAACTCCTTTTGTAATTGCGGCCAATAAAATTGATAGAATCTCTGGTTGGAAATCTATAAAAGATGCTGACTTTTTGGATACATACAGCAAACAGAAACAGCATGTCAAGGATTATTTAGATAAAGAACTTTATAGAATGATAGGAGATTTTCTTGAAGAAGGATTTAAGGGAATTGATAGATATGACAAAATAAATGATTTTACTAAAAAAGTAGCTATTGTACCAACAAGTGCAAAAACGGGAGAAAAAAAATCTTCAATTTTCAGAAGGTCAAGCTCAGGGTGTTGTTTTAGAAGTTAAAAAGGAAAAAGGATATGGAAAAACCATTGATGTGTTAATTTATAATGGAATTTTAAATAAAGGTGATGAATTTATCGTAGGAGGATTAAATGATCCGATCAAATCAAGAGTTAGAGCATTGCTTACTCCTAAGCCTCTTGATGAAATAAGGGATCCAAGACAAAAATTTGATTCAGTTGATTCTGTACATGCGGCTGCTGGTATTAAAATATTAGCTCCTGATATTAATGATGTAGTTGCTGGTTCTCCTTTTAAAAGTGTTCCTGATCCTTCTCTCGAAGAAAAGGTTTATCAAGAAATTAATGAGGAGGTTCAAAGAATTAAAATCCATACAGAACGAGCTGGTGTAGTATTGAAAGCAGATACTTTGGGTTCCTTAGAAGCATTAGAAAATCATTTTACGAAGTATGGCGTAAAAATAAGTGTTGCTGATGTTGGCCCTATTAAGAAAGATGATATTTTAAGTGCTAAAATAGTTCAAGAATATGATCCTTATGCTGCCGTTGTACTAGGATTTAATGTTCCAATCCTTCAAGAAGCTAAAGAGCAAGGGAATGCTGATAATATTAGAATTTTTACTAATGATGTAATATATCGTCTTTTAGAAGATTATCTCGAATACTCAGAAACCCGGAAGGCAGAAGATACAGCGCAAGAATTAAATGAATTAATTCTTCCAGGAAAAATTAAAATGTTTCCCCAATACATATTTAGAAGTTCAGACCCAGCGGTTTTTGGAGTATCAGTTGAGGGGGGTACTATTAAACCTAAAGTTCCTTTAATAACGGAAGAAGGAAAAAAAGTAGGAAGAATCCATCAATTGCAAGATAGAGGTAAAAATATTGATAAAGCAGAAAAAGGAGCTGAGGTTGCTGTTTCAATAAGAAATATTGTAATCGGAAGAGATATTGAAAAGGATGAGACCATGTATGTAATGGTTCCTGAATCCCATGTAAGACAATTAGCCGCTAAATTTTCTAATGAATTGACAACAGATCAGAAAGAAGTCCTCAGAGAATATATAATACTTCAGAGAAAAATTTCTCATCCTTGGTTTGGAATGTAATAAATACCATAAAAAATAACTTCATTAAAAGCTCATTTTATAGTATAATATTTTATGATAGTGCTTCCCGAGAAGAAAAATGAATAAAAATGATGAAATTTTTAACAAAGTTTTAGAAGAAATTATTCCTACATCTCAAGAACTTATTCAAATTGAGAAAATTGTTGATTTAATAAGGTCACTTTTGACAGAACGAGCAAAACAATTAAATATTGAATTTAATTCTATTGAACCCCAAGGTTCTACTGGTATAAAGCAGACACAGTTAAGAGATGATTTTGATATAGATATCTTTATAGGATTAGATTTTAACAAATACTTGGATAATTTTAATTCTTTAAGTAAAACTAAATTTAAAAAATTAGTTAAAAGAGATTTTCTCAATCTTTGCAATGAATGGATTATCAAATCACTTACATCTGAGGAATTTAAAGATCCGAAATTATTATATGCGGAACACCCTTATGTGAAAGTTAATTATGTTAAAGATAATTTAAAAATTGATTTAGATATTGTTCTATATTTTGATTTAGATCTCAAATTCATAAGAAAGAACGGTCCAATAACGGCAGTTGATAGGACGCCGTGGCATGGACGTTTTATAAGAGATCGTTTAACAGATGTACAGAAAAATCAAGTAAGATTACTTAAGCAACTTTTTAAAGCTTGTCACAGTTATGGGGATATGAGTGCAGTAGGTAAGGTCGGATTTATCGGGTATAGTGCAGAGCTTTTAATTTATTATTTACATGATATTACTAAAGTTATGGAGAATTTCGACAAACTTGATAATCTGGATAATATCATCCTCGATCATTTTAATCGGGATAAAATGAAATTAGAAAATATTAAACATTTTCAAAATGATCATCTTTTAATTATAGATCCTATTGACAAAAATAGAAATGTTGGTTCAGCAATTTCAGAAAAAGCATATAAGTTTTGTAAGTATAAAATTAATGAATTTCTCCAAAATCCCTCTAAAGAGTTTTTTAAGATTAAAGAAATACCATTATTTCATCCCAATAAAAATCGGGATATTTTGAATCAATTTTTTATTCTGGAGTTTGAAAGTATAGATGAAGATACCCATTATACTGAAAAAAGGGATAAGTTATATTCATTAGGAGAAGATATAAAGATCCATGCTGAAAAGGAATATAGCCATGAGGAAAGATTTGGCAATATTTATTTTGAAGTGTATTTTCAACCAAAAATAAAAGAATTCAATTTAGCTCTTTTTTGTAATAATCCTAAAATATCTCCTACTTATATAAGAAGAGGACCTCCTCTTAAAAAAGGAAAACATGTAAAAAGATTTAAACAAAAAAATTCTAATTATTTTGAGAAAAATGGTTATCTTTGGGTAGAAGAAAAAAGAGAATTTTGGGATTTTATAGTATTTTTAAAACAATTTGTTCAGGGTAAAATTCCTGAAAGTTTACAGTGCATAAATATAACAAATTCGGAAGACGTAAAGACAAGATCAGGTAAAAAAGCTCTTTACGTTTTACAAAATTGGGTATTACCTTTTATTTGAGGGTTTTATCAAATACAGAGTAAATAATTTATTTAACCATTTGTTTCAAAATAAATATCTCATTCTCAAATTGCAGGCAAAGAGACAACGAAATTATTATTTTCCACCCAAAAAGTACCTTTAAAACTCATGATAATTTTATCAATTAACGTTAGTCTAATTAACATACCTTGATTATCCTTTTCAGATTCATCCTCAACATTATTATCAAAATTCCCTTTTTCGTCTATAATTTGAATATTGATGTATTTTTGATCCTTTAGGTCTTCGTTTGATATTTGAATTGTCAAATTGACTTTTGAATTAGGATTATTTTTTATATCAATTTGCATTATGTTTTGAAATACTGTTTCAAGAATTTCATTTCCAAAGACATAAAAATCCTTATTTTTAGGTTTTAGTTCAACTTTTAATTCCTTTTCTGGAAACTCATTTTTAAGTTTAAAAAAGGCTTCTTTCAAAATCTCATTCAATTTAATTGGCTTAGCAATTAACTTGCTTTCTTCTATTTGAGAGAGTTTTTGGATATTTGAAATCAAACTCATTCCTCCTTTAGCTTGATTTTTTATGATATTCAGTAAATTTTGAATTTCTGCAAACTTATTTTCCAAATTTTCAATGTTTTGTTTATTGAGTTTTTGATATATTGAAATAGCTGATGTTATATTCTCCAAAATATGATTCATATCAAATGCAAACAATTCTTTGTAAAAGTTTGCTTTATCATAAGCTTGATGGAAACGTCCCCTACTAATTTTTAGCACTTTTTCAGCTCTTACTCGTGAAAGTTCATTTCCTAAAAATTCAGAAACCATTCCTAATAACGCAAAAGATTCTTCATTCCACATCCAAGAATCTAATTTTCCTCTTTTCTCAAGGCTAATGTAGCCAGATAATTTCTCTTTAATATATATTGAATAAGTTAATAAAGAAGATACATTTTGACTCATTAGTAAATCTTTAATTGCTTTTGCCTTATCTGATAGTTTAGAAACATCCGAAATATGAATGTATTCATTTTCATGTAATTTTTTAATCCACCATGGAAAATTATCCATTAATATGAATTGAAAACTCTCCTTTTCAGATTTAATCCCTTGAGCACACCATTCATGTGTATTTCTCATGAAAACATTTTCATTATCAATAAGAATTAATGATGAGCGATCTGCTTTGGAAAATTTTCCAATTTCTTCCAATGTTTCATTAATAACCTTATCTAAATTCCTAATAACAACGAATCGAGAGGATAAATCAGAAACTAATTTTTCAAATTTTAGTCTTTTTTGAATTATTTCTTCTGCTTCTTTTTGTTCCGTGATATTATGAGCTATAAGTTGTAAGTAGTTAATTTGATCTATCATTATTATTGATGAATGAAATTCAATCCAAACTTTTTTATTATCTTTTCTAGCAATTTGAATCCTAATCGGTTTTGTCTCTTTCCCGTTCATAATACGTTTTATATGGCTCGTTATATACTTTAGATCTTGTTTTTTGATTATGGGAAGTTGAGTATAATTCTCACCTATTAATTCATTTCGATTAAATCCTAAAAGTTTAACAACTGCTGGATTTAAATCAATAATAATCCCCTTTTGATTAATTAATATTATAGAAAATGGAGATTTTTCAAAAAGGTGTCGAAACTTTTTCTCCGAATTTTTCAGTTTAATTTCTGTATTTTTCCTCACAGTTATATCTCGTAAAATACATTGGATCATGTTTTGCCCACCCATTTGAATATAACTAGCATTTGCTTCCACAGGAATCTTTTTTCCAGCTGTATTTATAACCTCTAATTCAATTGGTGGAGCATCTTCCATTTTGAGCTGCGCTAGTATCTTTTTGAGAAAATTTTCTGAATTATTTAAACGGATTAAGCTTCCGTGTATTCCTATAAGATCTTCGGAAAACGTTCCTAGTAAGATTTCTGCTTGTTCATTCGCATCGACAACAATACCAGATCTTTTATCAATTATAATTATTGCATCTCTAGCAGATTTAAAAAGCGTTCTGTATTTAATCTCAGCTAATCTTAAAGCATTAACTGTAGATTTAATAGAGTCTAACTTATCTAACACATTCTTATATATCTGTTCTAATGTTATTTGAATTTCATGCTTATTAAGATAATCTGCCTTCAATTGTTCAAATTCATTGAAAATGAAGAATTTCAAGTGATTTATCACGGTTCTAGGTATACTTTCATCAAAAAATAGTATGAGAGCAAAAGGTAGCCTTCCACCTCGTACCGATGGGCTTGAAATGAAATCAAAATAAATTGCCGCATTTGCTCTAATATGTGTAAAAGGTAGAATTACTGAAGTTCTTTTAAATTCTTTTCCTCCAAAAATAAATTGTGAAATCGAAAAACATTTAATTGCTATTGTCTCTGGATCTTGAAATACTTCTCTTGGATAAACAGAAATGACCTGAGTTCCAATTGTTTCATCCCATTTTGTAAAAATCAATCCTAAATCTCTTTTAGGAATATCAACCAAATTCTTAGAGACTTCTTTTGATATCCATTTAAATGCATCTTCAATTCCAATATTTTTTAATCCACTTGTAAAAAAATATTTTAATGGCCGATTCGATGATTTTTCAATTTCTAATTCTGTGGTTAATAATTTTGAATTACCTTCTTTTAAATCTACCTTATTAAAAAGTATCAGTAAAGGTAATTGGTTGACTTCAGAATGATTAATAATTTCATGGAATACCCTTTTGGCATCCGAAAATTTTTCAGTATCATGAATATCCAAAACGAAAACTAATCCATTTTGATGTTTTAAATAAGGCATCCATAAATCATGAAATTTAGTCTGACCAGGACAATCATAAATTAAAATTGATAAATCATTCAAGTTTACCCTTGAAATGCTTACATTCGTTGTAGGTAAAATAGTTTTATTAACTGAATGCCTTAATTGTTCAATAATTGTCGTCTTCCCTGCTTCATGAAGTCCAAAAACAAAAATTTTTGCTGGCTTTCGTTTTATTATAATGTTTTCCACTGGGAAGGATTCATAAAAATTTTGAAATAATATTTCGAGATTTTTTA
The DNA here is from genome assembly GCA_037386725.1 of Promethearchaeota archaeon. GTDB lineage: Archaea > Asgardarchaeota > Lokiarchaeia > Sigyniarchaeales > SOKP01 > JARRLT01. The sequence goes on along the minus strand of JARRLT010000092.1, from coordinate 19,278 downwards.
GTTTTACCTCGTCACCTTCATGAATTTCCGATTTTGTATAAAATGCTTTATAAATATCTTTGATTTTCTTAATTTCGGTTGAAAATTGGGTTAATAATTCTTTAGCTAATTCTAGATTAATATCATTATTGATATCTACTAAAAATGATAAAAGTAGGACTTCTTTTTTCCCTCTAGCATATTTACTCTCTATTTCAAATATACAATTAGCACTTTTAAATTTTCCAAAGATGTGAACAAAAAATCCTTTCTCATATAAATCCATCAGAATTGGTATCTTTTTTAGGTCTGTATCATCTACAGAATCGGGAGCCTTTAAAATTATTCTGGGACCATATAGAAAATCAAAATGACTTAAAATAAGAAGTTTCATTGTAAGTGAATTTTAATTAAATTCAGACTTATATATTAAGTCGGTAAATCACATATAATTCTTTAGTTTTTTAAAGAAATACGTGTAATTGGTTTCAATAATAATTAAATTAGTTTTAAATTCAGTTTTTCTTGTTTTTAAACAATTCTTTGCCAATCTTTGGCATAGAATGTAATATTAAGAAGACTTTTTGGCTAAATCCAAAAAATTTTTATGATTTTCTGTGTTCTCTAGACTAAATAATTTAAAATTCAATTTTTGTATTTTGAATTAATTTTAAGAATGTTAAAGTAAAATTAAAACGATTGAAAAAGTGAAGTTATCATGGTAAAAATTAAGAACCCTGAAACGATAGAGAAACTCATCACTGAAGGGAGCTATGAAAAGAAGAGGATCTTTAGCATAGTCGCCCATATAGACCACGGTAAGACAACAGCTTCAGATTATCTCATGCGTAGAGCAGGATTAATGAGAGAAGAAGATGCGGGCCAGTTACAGATGACTGACTCAGATGAAGAAGAACAAGCTCGTGGAATTACCATATTTACAAGTGTAGTCCTCTTATCATTTGATGATCCAAGAGAACCCGATGATGATGAGCCTTACATCTTTCAAATTAATGATACTCCCGGTCATATTTCTTTTACTGGAGAAGTATCCCGTGCGTTAAGAGGTTCTGATGGATGTATTATTTTAGTTGATGCTCTTGAAGGTGTTATGACTCAGACTGAAACTAATATTAATTTAGCAGTTGGTAATGAATTATGCAAACCTGTATTATTTATTAATAAAGTTGATCGCTTAATTAGTGAGCTAAAACTTAGTCCTGAAGATACATATGCAAAAATAGATGAAATTACAAGAGAAGTAAACAATTTGATTAAAAAAGTGAGACCAGAATGGTCAGATTGGTCCGTAGATTTTTCTAAAAATTCTGTGGCAATTGGATCTGCAAAACATGGCTGGGGTTTCACTTATCAAATCCTAAAAGAAAATGGATTTACGCCGGTTAAGGTATTTGAGAAGTATAAGGAAGGAGATATTCAATGGCTCAGAGAAAATCTTCCTTTAGATGAACCGATGCTTAGAATGGTTGTAGATCATTTACCAGATCCGATTACTGCATCTAAATATAGAATTCCTAAAATATGGTCTGGAGACTTAGATTCTGATCTGGGTCAAGCTCTCTCAAATAGCGATCCTAATGGACCATTAACTGGAATGATTACCAAGATTTTCTTGGATCCAAATAGGAATTATCAAGCAACTCTTATAGGAAGAGTCTTTTCTGGAACTCTTGATAGAACAGACTCCGTCTTTCTTGTAAATCAGAGAAAAACCCAGAGAATAAAAAGATTGGGTGTTATGGAAATTACCGATCTTTTAGATATTCCAGATATTCCTGCTGGAAATCTTTTTGCAATGTATGGGTTTATTTGTCCTTCTGGTGAATCTTTTATTTCTGGAGAAGCGGCTCCCTCTGATGCTGATGAACAAGCTAAAGTTCCATCATTTGAAAAAATAAGTTACGCCTGTGAGGCTGTTGTATCTCGTTCGATTAAGCCAGAAGACCCACATGACTTGGGAAAGCTTGGAGATGTCGTAAAGAAGTGGTTAATGGCCGACCCTACTGCAGAGTTCCGCTTAGATAAAGAGAGCAAAGAATATATCCTTTCGGGTATTGACCCTCTCCAAATAGATATTTTGACAAAACGGATTAATAATCAAGTAAAAATTCACATCGGAGAACCGATAATTGTCTATCGAGAAAAAATCAATCAACGAAGTAGAGAATTTCACACGAAATCCTCAAATTCACACAATAGAATTCAGATGTTCCTTGAACCTTTAGATCAGAAAACCGAAGATCTCTTAGAAGAGGGTAAAATAACTGATTTAATGAATGATAAAGAAAGAGCCCGAATTCTTCGTGAAGAAGCAGATTGGGATTCTAAGGAAGCAAAGAAAATTATTGATGTATACAAGGGAAATCTATTAGTGAATGGTACGAAAGGATTACAAAGACTTGACAGAGTAAAGTCATATCTTTCAGCCTCATTTAGAGACTGGTGTGATAATTGTATCTTGGCAAAAGAACCCGCAATGGGAATCAAGGCAGTATTCACAGATATGACGATCCATGAAGATCCCGCACATACAGGATACAATCAGATCGCAAGCATGACATTCGCGGCACTTTCTCTAAGTATGATGGATGCAAATCCTCACTTATATGAACCAATGCAAAAGATTGACGTTAAGACTCCACAAGGAACAGAGGGTGGTGTTTTAGCAGTAATTAATAAACATAGAGGTCGTGTGAGTAATGTTAATCCAGAAGGGGAATATGTAAGAATTCACGGGGAATTACCCGCTTCAGAAACGATTGGTATCGCGGACGAGATTAGAGGAACTACACAGGGCCGAGCATTTTTCGGGTATGAGTTTTTGGGGTTTGAGCAAGTCCCAAAGGGTATTGAGGATGATCTAATCCTTGAGATCCGAAAACGGAAAGGAATGAAAGTAGAATTGCCCAATGTGGATTCTTGGATGCGTTTCTTGTACAGAAGAAGTTAAATTTTTAAATTTTCTATCTTAAATTTTAGAAAATTTCTCCTTTTATTTTATTTTCAGAAAATCATTTAACATATTTAGATACATTTTTGAATAGAAAGAGAAATATATTGAAATATTCTTATTACATTTATAGGTTAATCTTAGTAAGCCATATTCAAAGTGAGAGAAAAAATTATGAATGAAAACGAGAACGAGAATAACAGTGAGAATAATGACGATTTGAAAGAATATTGGAGAGAAATGGAAGAACTTAAGTCTGATTTTTCTGATTTGGAAGACCTAGATTTAGATGAACTTCAAGAAATGAAAGATGCAATTACTCAAGTGAAAGAACAAGAACTAGAACCATCATCTACCGAAATAAAAGAAGAACAGGCTGAATATACTGAAATACTACCAACATCCAGTATAGACGGTGATAATGAAGATGGAACAACTTTAGAGAGTGAATCTGAAGAAATCCATAATCAAGAAGAAACAATAGAAGAGAGCGGATTAGGTTCAGAAGAGGTTATTTTGGAAAAAAATCGACAAATTTTTGAAGAGAAGGAAGAATTAATAACCGATTTTTCTGATATTGGAAAGATGGATTTAGATGAATTATTAGAAATGAAACAAGCTGTTGAATCAGTTAAAAGAGAAAATCATCAAAAAACAACCTCTTCTGGTGAGCAAGAAGCTTCGAAAAGAAAAAAGAAATTATTACTGAGGAAAAGTTATTAGATTACTTTAAGACAAGAAGAGATAAAATCTGGTATCATGCACTTTATTATCTTGCTTTTGAAGTAGAGGATCATATTGCTAGTAAATCACTTCTCTATGAGATGTTGAAGGAAGTAACTAGTAAAAGTGCTATAGATCCTCTTCCAGAACATTCCTTTTATTTTGGGTTAGGCTACATACTTCGTTTAACTCTTAATGAAAGGCAAATTGTTCGATATTTAAGTGGCGGGAAATTCAAAATAAATGTAAATTTTGAGACAATCAAGCGAATTCTTGAAGAAACTGGAGAACCAATAAGTACAAGACCAATTATAAAAGAAGAGAAGAAAAAAGAAATGTTTCGAGATTTTTTGAAAGAAGATTTTACAGACATTTAAATTAAAACTCTCTTAAAATATTAAGACACTTTATAACTTTTTTTCCTATTAGATTAAGATAATTATTTTCATAATATCTATGTGATAAATTAAGAAAACTCGTGGTCTCTAACTATTTATAGAAGATTTTATATTCTTTTAATTTAAAAAAATAGATGTGAAAATAACTTAATGATGATTTGGACAACTAAATTTCATGTTTGCTTAGAATGCGAACAAGAATTTGAAAATAAAAATAATATTGCTATCTGTCCTAAATGTCTTGAACAAGCTCGTAAAAAGTTTGAAAATGGGATTCGATCGCAATATGAAACTGTTAATATGTATCTTGAAAGTATAACTCTTTAATACATTTCTTTTTTCTATTAATTTTCCAAGAAAATTTTTATTCTACCTTTCGTTTTATACTTTTTTATAAGAAATTTGAAATAAATTATTAATTACAATTAATTTAAATAACTAGAGTTTAATGACCCAAGAATCGAAGAAGTTATTGATGATTATTGGAAATTCTAATGTTGGAAAGAGTTCAATAACGAGATTACTCTTACCAAAAAAACAATATAAAGGAAAAACGGGTAAAACTCCTGGTAGTACCTTATTAATAAAAAAGATTTCATCTCCAGAATTACCCTTTCAAATTGTAGATTTACCTGGTTTTGGATATATGAGAAAAACCAGTAAAAGAAGAGAAGAACACATCAAACAAAAGATGGTAAAGCATATCGAAAAAAATCACAGAGATTATTTTTTAGGACTAGTCGTATTAAATATATTGCGAATTGAAGATGAGCTTGATAAGTATTTTATTGAAAAAACACACACAATCCCCTTAAGTTTCGAATTAATTACATTTCTTCGTGAATTTGAAATACCTGTACTGGTTATAGTTAATAAAATCGATAAAGTTTCCATATTTGACATAAAAAGAATCTTAGATTTTCTTATTAAAGCTGCAAGACAGTATGGATTGACTCTTATCCCTATAGAGGATTTTCAAAATGATTATTCTATAGAAATTCCTTACTTAAAATTTTCGGCTCTTAATGGTGAAAATTTAGGGAAATTAAAAGAAGAGATATATAAGATACTTTAAAACTAATAAATTATGTTTGTCATTAAATTGTTTTTTTACTAATTATTCTAATGAATTTAATTATACAGCAGTAATTTTAGGATCTTTATTTTCATCCCAATTTACCGCAAAAAGAAAATCTCTACTTGCTTCATTTTCATAAATAAGAGGATAACCACTAATCTCCTGAAATTGAAGAGCTAAATTCCGGAGATAATCATAATCAGGAAAGAATGATTTAACATCACGATCACTCTTTAATCTTTGATTAATTTCTAATGCTCTTGCTTGAAGTGTAAATCCTTTTATCTCAAAGAAATTTGGATTCCCTTCCTCCACAATTTTGTGATAACTTTCTAATAAATTCTCATTAATATTTAAATCTCTGACTGCTGTTAATCGTATTAAACTTCTACAATTTAAAGAATCTAAGAGTGAAATAGAATCCATTATTTTGTTCCATCCGTTTTTGATCATCGGTCTGCATACTTTTTGATATAAATTTTTATTAGGGGCCGGAAGGGTAATATATAATTGAGAAGGCAAAGTTTCTAAGTTCTCTAACCTATTTGGTAAGGTTCCATTAGTGACAACAAACGATGTCATATCTCTATTTCTAAATTCTCGAATAAACTCGGAGATCAATGGATAGAGCATTGGTTCCCCATCCAGAGATATCGCTGCATGATTTGGTCTTAAAGCTTCAATGTGAGCTTGCATTATATCATCTGGAGAAGTTAAAGCTCTATTAATTAATAGTTCGATTTCTTCTCTATTCTCAATTGAGGAAGCGATATCTGGGCAAATTTTATATATGGTTTGATTTTCATCAATGGGCTTGATAAATTCTTGATTTTTTAATAAGGTTACAGCTCTTTCAATTTTATTCTTGCTAGTATGGATTGCGCTTGAAAAGGAATTAATTGATTGAGGACTATCTGAAATTAACATATGATTTAAAATATCAATCATAATTTCATAATTGTTCAAGTATCGACGTAAAGGAAGATGGTTCTTGATAATATCCTTTTGATGTCTTATCATTTCCTTTATCAAAAACTTAGGATCGTCGGGTTCAACTGTAAAATCACTGCCTAAATTTCCAATATTAATATCCCTCCAACAAAAAACACACTGATGATTGCAAAATGGTAATGAAGGCGTATTTTGAAGGCATCTATGGCTTTCCACTCCAAAAATTCCTTTGTAGCAATTTCGATTATCTCTTCCGGTCATTAATCTTTGTTCTAACCAATAGCAAGGTTTTACAGCAGAATGTTTATTATTTCCAACAATCCTATAAGTTGTTTTAGTATATTCATCTACAAATTCACTCGTAATCTGATTGTCAACAATGTATTCTTTTCCCATAGCAAAAACCTAATTTAATTTCGAGTGCTTTATTACTATAACTATTCAAAGTTTTATTATAACTTAATTATTAAGATTTATAAAATGTTGATCTAATTAAAAAATAAAATATAATCAAATAGGGGTAGTTTAGAATGTTGGATCGGATTAAAAATGAGTTGTTAAACGTTGGATTAAAGTTTATTAGTGTGGATGAAAAACTGGTGCGTATGTTAAAAAAGGATTAGTTTATAATGGTTTTTTAAATGGAGTTAGAGTAAGTGTTATCAGGTCATATGTCGGATGTCCTAACACTGCGTTAATTTTAGAATGTTTAAAACGATGTAAAACAAAAAAGGTTATACGTATAGATTTTTGTGGTGGTATTCAAACTAATTTAAACAATATGAAGATTGGAGATATTATTATTCCCAAACTAGCATATTGTGGGGATGGAACCACTGCTCAATACGTCTTAAAGGATCCTTCATTAACATCTCGATTAGAAACAGTTGAAAATCCAATGTTAAGATATCAAAATATGATAACCGGTAACAAAAATGTGATTAAAGTAACTCCTAATGAAGGAATGACAAAAATATTATTTAATGAAGCAAAAAATACAGGATATAAAAATATTAAGGAAGTAGATCTGTGGACAACCGATGCGCTTTTTTGTGAAACATATGATTTTATAAATTCTTTGAAAACAATAGATGTTGAAGCGATTGATATGGAAAGTTCTTGCCTTTTTCTTCTGGGGCAAATTTACAATCTTAAGGTAGCATCTATTCTTTCGGTTTCAGATCTACCTACCACAGAATATGATTTTCTGAAATCTAATGAACTTGATTCGAATTATGAAAAAGGAATCGATACAGCTATAAAAATTTTAATACAAACAATTCCAAAAATAGAAAAATTATAAATTATAACCCTTTAAGTAAATTGGAGAAATCAGGTTCCTTAAAAACATTATTATATCTTTTTAAGAGATCTACATTTATTAAATGGATCTTTTTATTCTCTTTATTTCTAACAGATTTAATTAAATCAAGTTTTTTCATTTTTTTAAGATGGTAATTCACAGTTCCCGGATAGACATCAAGTTTCTCTCCGATTTGAGAAATAGCTATAGTTTCATCTTTAAAAATCTCTTCCACAATTTTTGGAATTATTGGGTTCAAGAAAATTGCCTTAATTTTATCATATTCTTCTGTAACATCATCTAAAAAATAATGAAGGGTTTTGCCTATTTTCTTTGACCTTACTAGTTCAAATCTTTCTAAAGTAATAACATGTTTAATAAAAGGGGTTCTAGTAATGCCTAATTCCTTTTCAATTTTTTCATCACGAGCATGAACTCCGGGATTTTCCATGATGAAATCCATAACTGCTAACAATTTCTCATTATTAAGAATTTCAAGTTTAGTTCTTCTTTCATTTGTTACAATCCAATTCTTTTCTTCTAATCCTCTGATAGCGAGAAATATCTCTTCTTTGCTATATCCTTTATTATAAGATAATTTACTAATACATGTTGCATATAACTTTTCTATTATTGGATATTTTTGAATTTGAGATTTAGATTCTACTTCAAATTCTGAATTATATCTTTTTAACTTCAAAATTTCCTCGGCAATTTCTAGAACATCTTTCTCAATTGCGGTTAATTCATCAACAATCTCTTCCAATTCTAGAACTTCGATTTCTTCTTTTTCTTTTTCTATTCTTTGAAGTTTTTCTTTTTTAAATCCCAAAGGTGTAAAATCAGTACGCCTAAATGTGCTTTCTTCTAAAACTTTTTCTTTCTCTGTTTCTTTTGAGTTTCTACGTTTTTCTAACGACATTTTTCTTCTAATTTAGGCTTTTTTCTCTAAATACTGAATAAATTTAACTTGTTCATCCGAATCCATATATTTTAATTGTTCAAGAATATTTTCCATATGTTCAGGCTTTAAATTGCCTAATCTTTGAATTCTTTCGACAAGTTTCTTAGGGATCTGTTCTTGATATAAACTAACAATACTATTGATATACTTAATTTGTTCTTCTTTTGATAGATATGCTAATTCTTTTAGTATTTCATTTTTTTCCTTTTTTGGAATTTTTAATTCCTTGATTTGATCTCTAATATCCTTAGAAAGTACATTAAATATTCGCGTGAAATATTCCTTCACTAATTTTTTATCTTTCTCATTTTTTACGGGAAGTAGCGATTCATGTAATTTAAGTTCAATTTTCTCTTCAAGTTGTACTTTTTTCTCTTTTTCTCTTTTTCCTTCTTTTAGTTTGATTAATTGTTCTTCTTCGGCGGCATGTTCTTCTTTTTCGATTCTATGTATTTCTTCTTTTACTTCCTCATATTTTTTAGGTTCGACTATTTTAGGAGAACTACTGATATCAGATCTGGAACTGTTTATTTCTTTATTTTCTATTGGTTGGACTTCTATTTTTTCGATTGCTTTAGGAATCCCTGGAATTTCTTCTTTTCTTATATATGATTCCTCTCTCTCTCTTTTAGCGTATTCATCTAATTCAATTTTATCAGGTGGCCCAATAGCAGCTAAAAATAACATGATTATTCCTTTAAATAAGATGAAGATTCCGGCGGCAGAAAAAACACATCCAATTACTCCTAATACGAACGTTCTAACGGCTTCAATAGGCCCAATTTTATATTTTTTATCTAAATTTCCTCGGAATGAATTATCAATTATTAAGGTAATTATACTTATAATTAATAGTATGAAATAGACAAGGTTCCCTCCTACGAAAAAGTTTAAAAATATTACATTTGTCACAACATTGTTTCCATTTGAGAGTTTTGGAATAAAATGGAATAGTCCTAAAAAGATTATTGTTACCCCACCGATCGTAGAAAATCTATTAAAGGAATCCTTAAGATAAACCCCAATCATATAGAAATTTCTTTGCTTTTTCTTCCTTGACTCATATATAAATTCAAAAAAGATTAAAATGCCCATTAATAGGATGAAAAAACCAGAACCAAATAAAATACATCCTAAAATTCCGAAACAAAAAGCGTCTAATAGGATTTCTTGATATTTACCTTCTTCAATTTTCGGGTTTATATGTTTAATAGTATAATGTACAATTAGAAAACCTGCGATACTTAAAAATCCTTGTTCAAGAAGTATTTTAAAAAAATTAGATTGAGGCGAAAGGATTTTGAATAAAAAAGCAAGGCTAATAATCGAAACAATTAAAACTGGGATGTAAGCGAATTTGCTTAGCTTTTGAATTGTCTTGGCTAAATTTGAGATTTTCTGGTCCCTAGAACTGATTTTTGGCTTTTCAGCTTCATCTCTAAGGGTGAATTGAGTTGATTTTGATAAATCGTCTATAACATCTCGTGTAACTGGTTTGAAATCTACTCCTTTCAAACTGAAAGGACTCCCACATCTTTCACAATAAACCTGATACTTTGACTCAATAAGCTCGGATAACTCCTCAGGGAAAACAAATCCACATGTGTTACATACGTATAATTTCGGCATAATCTCCTACTATTTTCTATAATTATTGGATGCAATTATTTATTAAATTTTTTATCATTGGAGACTAATTTTATTATAATACTTTTAATTTGGTAAAATGATTTATTAAAATTTGATATTTTTAATATTGATCTTTTAAATTTTCTCCAATTTAAATTCTATAAATAATAAAAATTAATTCAAATTAAAAGAAAATGGAGTCCAATTTTAAAAAGATTAGTTAATTCGAAGTAATTCTAACCAGTTTAGCGATTCCACTGTTTTATGAAGCATATGATCATCATCAACAATAATATAACTTAAATCTTGGAATACTTTTTCTGCTCTTTTTCTTGTTGGTCCTATAGGTATAACATTATCATTTTTTCCATGAAAAATTACAACTGGTTTTGTAAAATATTCATAATTTGACGGTTCTAAATCCATTGTAGCCAAAAGTGGAGCAAGTAAGACCATTTTTTCAACTTTTTTTGGATTTTCAAGTGCATAAAGGCTAGCCATTAATCCTCCGAAACTTGATCCAATCAATATCCATGGTTCTTTAGGACTTAATACTTCAATTAATTGTTTCATTCTCTTATCTAGCAACATCTTATTAGAAATAAAGGGATCAAATGGTTCGAATGTAGGTGTTAAAATTCCAGGAATAGTTCTTTTAAAAAATTTGCCCTTGAAACCTTTTCCACTACTTTCTAGGCCATGAATAAAAATATATTTCATTTAAATATCCTCTTCATAAAATTTTTTCCTTTCCCTTTCATATTCCTTTTTCTCTCTTCGATGTCCAATATACATCATTATAAAAAGAATTGAAAAGTATAAAGTGGTGATCCCTAAAATAAGGAAATAGAGTTCATTAGCATACGACATCATCATTAAAGCAGTTCCAATTAAAAAACCAGTAAATAATCTTATTTTGGTATTACTTGTTCTTTTCAATAGCGTTTGAGTTCCCCAATCGATTAATCCAGGTAAGGGTAAAATTATACACATCAATACAGCTAAAATAGGTGTAATATTCAATCCAAAACCAATATTAATTAGGTGTGTAAAAAATATGGAAATAACGGTTCCAAGCACAATTCCGGAACATCTGGAGCAAAAATAGAAATAAGTCCTTCCAAATTTTAAATAATAAGTATGGTCGCTTGCATAAATTGGGTGATGAGTCAAGAAAAGATTATAAATATATCTTTCATGTAATGCCAAGATTCTATCATAAAGATACAATAAAATTGGAACGATAAAAACTACAGAAATTAATAATTCTATAAAATAAGCAAACCCATAGTTTAGAAATAAATTTTCCACACTTATTAATGGATTAAATAAAAAGTTGAAAATAATAAGTAAGAACATTAAGCCAAACGAGAGGATTATCAAAGTAAGAAAGATATAATAAATTTTCATACTTTCTAAATATTTTAATGGTTTATACTTATAAATTCCAGAAACTAGTCCAATTATTGAAACAATTATTATCCAATAGGGATATAGTGTGTTATAAAAAGAAATCTGATAAAATGATTCACCAAAAAATCCTGCTATGAAACCATGAATTGGTCCTGCTAAGTTTGAAAAAAAGATTAATAATAAGAGAGGAAGACTAAAGATTATTGAAAACTTAATATTTTCTTTTATATATGGAGTTGATATTGATCCAAAAATCTCTGAAACATAAAAATATATCATTATGATAAAAAGAATTTTAAAGAGATTTAGGAAAAATACTCTTAAAAAACTGAATGATTCTTTTTGATCTTGGAATTTGGTTTCTGATTTTATCATTTCATTCATAAATTTCTGACCTAATCAATAGTTTACCTCACAGAAAGTTAATTATAAGTTTCATTAAGTGCTTGTTTTAACTCTCGTTTTGTTTCTTCAAATCCTTTGCGTAAAACTTTCAGTATTATTGTTTTTCCAGTTGGGACTTTCAAGATGGAAGGATCCTTCTCCACAATTCTAATTCCTTTATCGTTATATTCAAGTTGTTGTGCAAGTGCTTCATATGCTTCTTTTTTTGTACGAAATGCCGCTCTAGTTAAGCCATCATAGTCATTTATATCATCTTTTACTTTTAAAAATTTAATTGTGCTTTCTAATTGACTTTTAAAACATTCTTTAGTATTTTTTTCCAATTTTTTGAAATTTTTATGGTTCCTTTTGCATTGACGATATGTTTGATCGCCTTCTAAATACTCTTTGAAATACTTTTCAACGATATCATCTAACATCGCTGAATTTCCATTTCTAACTAACTTTTTACCACAATCTAAAGTAACTTTTATCTGCTGGAGGGTACCTTCTCGAGCATCTCCTTCAGCCCAATAATCATAAAATGATTTAACAACGGGTTTTACAACAAAATTAAATATTCCGGCATCTAGTTCTGAATCTATAAGTTCTTTTCCATAATCGAGAGCCGCATTCATTTTTTCTATCATTTTTGTTTCTAAGATGCGATAGTTACGTTCTACATGATCCAACTTTTTAACCACTCTTTCCTACTTTCCTATGTTCTATGAAAAAAATTTGATAAAAAAATTATAAATCTAATAAACTTTATATTAAAAGTAGAGATTAGAATTTAAATTAAATGATAGAATTAATAATTTCAATAATTTGAAAGCTTAATCCATGTATATATTTCGAATTTTAATATTAGGGAATCCAGATATAGCAATTCCATATTTAACTTTATCTTTTAATTCAATAGGAGAAGATAAGGAAAAATACATTCAATGGTTAGAGGAAATTCATGTATTAGACGAAGATTGTGATCTTGAAATTGATATGATAACGGACATGTCTTTAGATTTCGATAAATTAATACCTACTGTAGATGGAATCATATATTTTCTTGAACTGATTCTTGCCTACTGCTCCCGCAACTCGGCTCTGCAAGGCCTGGTAGTCTCGAATCGAAACGCCTACTGCATATTTTCGGCGGCTTGGGCCAAAAACCCCCTTAGTGGAAATACCCCCTTAAATCTTGAAAATGCTTGGTATAGATTCCCAATATTTTTACAACTAGCGAATTTTCATTTTAACCAAAACAATTATTATCAAGCTGCTAAGTCTCTTAAAAGTGCAGCCTTAATAGCAGAATTATTTGGAAAAGAAGAATATTATGTGTTAAATGAACAATCTGCTTTTCTTTTTTACAAATCAAAGAACTTTCTGGAATCTGCTAAAATTTTAGAAGAAATTGAATATTCAAAATCTACAGAATTTAAAAATCTTTATGTCCAATCGAAGATTCGAGAAGCTCATAAATTATTTTATAATAAAGAATTTGAAAGTGCAGCTAAACTTTATGAAAATGCTGCTCAATGGGCTTCCATTGAATTGAGGGACAAAGATTTAACGGAAGATACTTTTAAATTAGCAATGAACTCTTGGATTTCTGCTTGTAAAGTAGAAAATGCTTTTGTAATTTTAGAAAGATTACCTCATGAGGAAGTTGAACCAATCCTTATCGATGTTTCAGATAAAATATTAGCTGCTTCAGATTACTTAATTTCTGAAAATGACTCCGATGCTGCCAGAGAACAATTATATATCAGTATTTATACATATCAGGAATTTGGGTTATCTGATCTCATAAAGAAATTTACTCATAAATTAACAGATCTATTAATTGATATGTTAAAGAGATCCATTGATTCTCAAGATCAACAGAAGGGTCGGAAAATTTATGATGAAATACAAAATATGTGGGAAACTTATGAAGTAGGAAAGAAAAATCTTGATTCATTGGTGGGAGACTTAATAGAACTCTTTTTGGAGAGTTATGATTTTAGTATTGCTAGTTATTTAATAAATCATTTAGAATCCTTAAAGTTGAAGAAAGAACTTACAAAATTAAGCTCTGAATTTGAAGAAAAAAGTAAAAAATTAGAAAGAATTAAATTTGAGAGTCGATTTGAACAAGCAACGCATTTTATTGAAGAATTTCAAAAGCAAGAGAATCAGTTTATTTCTAATTTAAATAAAGAGACGCTTAGAAGGTTAATTGAAGAAAATTTTGAGGAGAATTTACCCTTAAAACTTGAATTTGTGCATAATCATATTAAATATTTAAAAAATGTAGGGAAAAATGATTTCTCTGATAATTTTCTTTCCCAAATTCTTGATCTTTTAATAAAATCAAGAAAATTCCAAGAATTTTTTACACTTTATAGAGAATTTGTGAGAAAAGCTACCAAAAAACGTTATATTATTGAAGTGTATCCCCTCTACTTATCAAACTTAAAAAATATTCATTCAGAGTCATTTGAATTTATTGAAAGAATAGTTATAAGATCTATCGGATTGTATCGCGATAATATGCTTTATGAAGAATCTCGAGAAATAAGCAAACTTTATATCGATTTTATTAAAAAAGAAGCAAGCAAATTCATTGAGGAACAGAGTGATAAATCAACAATTATTCAAATCTCTAAATTAATTAAAAAAGCTATGAACATTTCTGAAGCTTATTTGGATAATTTTAAACCAAATTTTGATATGATTTATCAAAAAATAGCAGAAGTTTATTTAAAGTTAGAGGAACCATCACTTGCATTAACTTATAGTGATAAAGTAGAAGATAAAAAAATTAAAAAAGAATTAAATGAAAAAATTGCATTATTTGAAGAAGAAAAACGGATAGAATATTCGAGTAAAATAAAAAAATCATTAAAAGCAGAAAACCTTCGTGAGCGACTCTCAATAATTATAAAAAAATTAGAAGATGCCTCAATTACTCAAGAAAGGGAATTAAAGCAGAGGAAAGGTTTAAAAAGAATTTATTATCAAAACGGATTGGATAACATTAAAGCGGGAGATCTTGGAAAAGCTATTGAAAATTATAAAGAGACTACAAAAAAGCTGATAAAGGCTAAAAACTATAATCTTGCAGGTGTGTCATCTGCTATAGTAGGTTTATTATTGTTTAAGGTTGGAGAATTAGATGACTTTGAATCATTTTTAAATGAAATAGCTCCTTCTGAAAGTCTTTTTTATGAATCCTTGCCAATACAATTATGTAAATTTATAATCGATTTGAATGATGTAGAAGAAAAAGAAGAAATAATTGATGCTTTAGAATTATTTAAAAATCTACCGTTGTTTAAAGTTGAACTAAATCTATTGAATAAAATCATTGGCTCTGATGAATTCATGGAAACAGAACAAAAGGAACTCCAATTTGATACACAAAAATTTATAAAGGAAATTGAATCCTTAGGAGGTCTTATTCAAAAAGAAAAACGAGATATATCAAAAAGGAAGATGATGAAGAGCAGGTTTTGGGAGTCATTATTAGAAGAATTAGATACATCAAATTACTTGACTATTTCTGAACGATATCTTCAGATCTCAAAACAATTGTTTGAAAAAAGATTATATAAAAATGCTATTATCGGTCTTATCATGAGTTTAATTATTCAAATTGGCCTTAATGACCTACAAAAAGCTAATAAAATGTTTTATGAGTTATTTGAAATCTATAAACCTCAAATTAGTGATTTTTCCGAACTCCAATTAGTCCCATATATTTTTAAAGCCTATGAAAATGATCAAAGGGAATTAATCCATCGAATAATTGAAATTTATCTAGAGAGACTAATTTTATTTCCCTCAGAAATTAATCTGCTTAATAATTTATTTAAGTATGATAGATCTTTATCTGTTAAGAAAGACCAAAAGAAAGGAGAACAGTCATCAGAATTTATTATGGAATTAGAGCAACAAATAAGTATTATTGAATTAAAATTCAAGGAACGAATAAATGAATTTGACCGATTTTTTAAAAAAAGAAAAATTATGAAAAAAAGGTCTTATGAAAAGGTTTTGATTAAATTAAATAATGATGATCTTATTGGGGCAGCAAATGAATATTTAAATTTAGTTAACACATTTATGGAAAGAAAGGACTTTAAAACGAGTAATTTCTTAATTTTACTTCACACTCTCTCTCTATTAAAATCAGAAATTTCTCCACTTGAGATAGAGGAAAAAATTAATTCTTATTTCACTCATTTAGGTCCCTCTAAACGTTTATTGGAAGATACATTTGAAGTAATGCTTTTATTATTCTTAATAAAAGTAAAGAAAAATAATCTTCTCACTTATAATGCTAAAATCGAAAAAATATTAAAACAACTACCCGTCTTTGAAGAAGAAAGAAGGTTAACTCAACTAACTCTTTAAATCCTCAAAATACTACATTACAATATCTCTGAAGATCCTTAACCCGCATTCTTAAAGTAACTTCAGTGACATTTGCTAATTTACTTATTTCCTTTTGAGTTCTATTCTCATTGCATATTTTAGAACCAATATAAATTGCTGCCGCGGCTATTCCTTTTGGATCTTTACCAGCCGAGTTAAAACCATTATCTGTGGCATTATTAATTAATTTAACAGCAATATTTCTGTCACAAGAAAATTTCAAATATGAGATAATATTAAAGTAAATAGTTTTTTGGGTGTCCAATTAATTGAAAATGTGATAATATGTCTGAAAATAAAAATTTAATCAATATATTCTCAAAGCATCTTCCGCAACTGTATCAGGAATTCCTAACCGTTTTTGCAATCTTTGTAAATTAGGCAAGGCTATCCATAAATTCCTTTCAAAGCTAGTAGTTAATGAACGGTGTATTTTAGCTAATCTATTAAACTTAGATTTATATTTCGGACTCAATAATGATCCTCTTGCATCACGACTCCCTCTGATGATAGTTCTTGGACCAATAGGACTATAAACTCTTTCGTTACTTTTTCTTTTTTGAATTTCCTCTTGGGTAAAAGCTCTTCTTGGGGAATCATCAATAATTCTTGAGTATACCGAACCACAATTTAAACAGACATAATAACCATCGTCTTGTGAAATTTTAGGACTATCACAACACATTTCTTCTTTATCGTCCTCTATTAAATTATCGTTCCTATTAAAAGATGGCATATATTCTTATATACAAAAAATGAATTCCCAAAATTGGATATTTATTATTATTATATGTCGATTATAGTATATAAATATTAATTAATTCATTTGAGAAATGATTAATATTTAAATCTTAATTTTGTTATTTTATTGTTATATACACGCTAAGAAATAAAATGGAGCGCTTCGGGATAGAGGAAACTGTATAAAATTTCAATCTAAAAAAAGTTTAGGGTCAAAGAAAGCTTTGGAATCCAAACTTGGAAAAAAATATGAGGAACTTTCTAATAAAAATCCAGAACTTCACGAAAAGTTCATAAAAGCAATTACTATTAGTTCTATTCTTCTTGATAAAGACAATGATCTCAATCGATTAGATGCAAGAGCTCAAAAAATTATTTGTGTAGGATTAGATAATGCCGGAAAAACAGCTATACTTTCCCGATTTGGAGAAAAAATGCATATCAATGATTTAGCTCATCTTGAGCCAACTAAAGGTGTGAATCGAAAAGTGATTAAAACACCTAAATTGGATTTATTTGTATGGGATTTT
The DNA here is from genome assembly GCA_037386725.1 of Promethearchaeota archaeon. Classification (GTDB taxonomy): domain Archaea; phylum Asgardarchaeota; class Lokiarchaeia; order Sigyniarchaeales; family SOKP01; genus JARRLT01. Next base: position 1,792 of record JARRLT010000092.1, on the reverse strand, counting down.
GGGGGACAATTGCAATACAGAAATAAGTATGTCGAGAATCCTGAAAAATTCTTTTTAGGTTTAGATTTATTGATGTACGTAATTGATGTTCAAGATGCCAAAAGGTTTGAAGAATCTTTTGAATATTTTGATGAAATTGTTAAAATTTTGATTTCTTTAGAGGAAAATCCTTACATTTTAATATTTATTCATAAATATGATCCTGATATTAAAGATAAACCCGAAATTCTACTTCATATTGAATATATCAAGGATAGAGTTATGGATATATTCAGAGAAAAAGAACAACAGTTTGAATATGATATTTATTTAACTTCGATTTATTCCCTCATTTCCAATGAACCAGAATTTAGTAAATTTATTAAAAATACGATGAGAAGAAATTATTCTTTAACTGATCCTACTCTTAAAAAAGTGGAAGGGTTAGGAAAAACTTTGGAGGAAGTTATGAATGCTGTAATACGCTTATCAGAGAGTATATCAAAACAATTAAATGATATGGATTCTCGTTTAAGGGCTATAGAAAGTGGAGCATTTCATATCGCTCAAAGTGGCGTTCCTATAGAGATTCAAACTGAAGAACAAGGTTCTAGAGGGGGAGACGCGGTGAGATCTAAAGTTTTAGATGAATTAAAGGATTTATTCGATAAAAAAAGGAGATTAGAACGTTAATAATTAATAATTCACTTTTTATTTTTTATCATTATCCAAAAAATCTTATAAAAGCTCAAAAGAAGGATTATACTAAAGATAAAAATAACAAATATAAAATATCCTATGTTAGAAAACAGTAAAGGATTGATTTCATTAATGTAAATTATATTAGAGAAAATATTGTCAAAATAATTCAGGAGAAACACAATCAATGGAGCGAAAAAATAGATTGTGAAAATAAATCCTATAATTCCTAAAATTCCCCCCACCAAAACATCAGTAGGATAATGTACACCTAATTGAATACGCGAAAAAGACACAATTAATACAATAACTAACATCAATATAATTAAAATAGGTGAACCTGAAAGAAATCCAATGATTAATCCTTGAGATGTAATGTTATAAGCATGCCATGAAGGAAAACTACTAGATGTTGGTTTATGTTCTAAATTATTAACTTGAATTAATTCATCATAAGGTCTTATTCTATTAACCAATTCCTTGATTGGAACAATAATAATTAACCCAAATAAAAAAACTGCTCCAAAATGTGCAGCTAAAAGTGGATTATACCAAATAAATATGAAAAAAGAAATAAAAATTAACCAAATTGTCTCTCGCCCTAAAAACGATATAATTTTTAAAAAAATTGTGAAAAATCTACCTCCAGCACCATTGTATTTAATTATAAGTGTCTTATCTAATTCCAAAATTTTCGAGAATAAACTTTTTGAAGTCATCAATTTTCCGTTTTCTTCGGGGGTTGCCTTAATCAGGGTTATTGACCCCGCGGCCTGGAAGAAACTGCATTGAGAGCGCTAATCCTAGCCCTGTCGTTTCTCGCCGTTATCGCGGCTGGATATTGCTATTGGCGCTACGTCTGGTTTTTCCGCAATCCCCCGCGAGTGCCGGCGCCGGGAGAAAGCTTTGTGAGCCCGGCCGACGGTACGGTGGTTTATGTAAGTCCGGTGGAACCGCAGGAAGAGGTGATCACCATTAAAAAGGGATTGGCGGCCAGGATCACCGATATTGTCCGGGAAGATCTGCAGGTCCCCAAAGTACTGATCGGCGTCTTTATGAGCCCCTTCAACGTCCACTATAATCGGGTGCCCCTGACGGGAAAGGTGGATTTTAT
>JARRLT010000091.1:0-12357 GCA_037386725.1 Promethearchaeota archaeon | reverse complement strand
CGGTGTGGCGATATACCGGTAACCTGAGTTATTTTATTAATTTACTTCCTTTTCTGAGTTCACTTATCTTTTACAGTCTTGTTGTGAATATTTTATTTTCCACAATTTCGATGACCCTTTCAAGTATAATAAATGATTCTCGGATTGTATTGGTTCTATTAATCGTAATCATGTTATACTGTTTTGTGATTTTTCCCTTTGTAAATTTATATTATACTAGTGGATTTAGAAAACCTCTCACGTATCCATTTGATTTAGGATATCAGTTAGGAAACTTAAATTTAGGGTTAATTGAATTATTCGGCCATCAAATGAATATCGGGAGTTGGATAGGGGAATTTTATAGATTCACCAGCTTAATCCAACTCATAGTAACTTCTGAAGAAACCATATATTACAGAACTGATTACATCACCCCTGAAATCTCGTTATTAATATGGTTTGGTATAATACTCTTAGTTTTTTTACTGGGGATTATAAGAATAAGGAAAAAAGAGATACACGCATAATTTCCATAATAAATTTACTATTTTTTTATCTCTAACCCTTATTTCAAATTAAAATGTTCTAAAAAAATTTTAATTCTTTAAAAAATCATTAGAAAATAGTTAAAGTTAAAAAATAGAAATATATATAAGGAGTTTTGTGTTTGGGTAAAGCAGACAACTTAGAAACTTATTCTCGCTTTTCTGGCTAACCTTAAAGCTCATCCAAGATATCTTCGTAGCCTTCCATCGCCAACTCTATAATCTCTTGGAAAGCCATAGCATCTTGAAGATTTCCTTCGACGGTAATGTCTCCAGCCATATATGCGCTGGTGGCATCAACTTCTCCAAATAACATCCCTGCGCCCACTTCCATCGTAGCAGAGAATGTAAAGGACGGATTGTCTATTTCGCCTTCACCATATTCAAATTTACCTTCTCTTGCTTTTACCCAGTATTTCTTATCAGCATCGGTGATAATCATTTGTACGACAATATCCATATCTTCTAATTCTTCTGCTAGATCTTCGTTTTCTTCAGCGATTGCTTCGTATAATTCGAACATTTTCATAATATCTTCCGGGCTAGCTGCTCCAGCACCGGCGTCAATTTTCTCCTTTACGGCATTAATTAAAGATTCATCTACCATATTAATCAACCTACTATTTGGTTTTACTATTTTTTATGCAATTAATTGAATTAATTGTAATTTAATATAGTCTTCTAATCTTTATAAAGATTTTATTATTGAAATAAAATCTGAATCCATAATTTAAGTATGTAAATTAGATTACATAGTTTCCTCTTGTCAATACAAAATATCTTTTGCTGTGTGAAATGATTTTGTCCGTATCGATTTTGGGCTCATATAATTACTGATCTATGAACATAAAAGTCTAATTTTTCCCATTTTTTGTCCATTTTCTATAAAAAAATGTGATTAAATTAGAAAAAAGAATTAATTATAAAGGGATCTTTCATTTCGAATTTTCGGCAAAAAATTAGTAAAAAATAATATCTTACATTCTAAATCATATTTTTCTGGATCGGAGGAACAACATAATAAATAAAAGCATATGAAGTACGATACCAATACAAATCCCAACAATTAATTCAAGAATTGAAGCAGTACCAGTTAAGCCTAAACCCAGAATTACGTATACACTTAAAGGAATATTTCCTATTACACTCATAATCAAGCCGGGATTATATTTTCGAAATCTAAGACTTGTAAACACATGAACGATACCATTAAATCCTACAATTGTCATAAGAATGATAGGGAAGATGATGGAAATTGCATTCAATATAATTAAGACAGGATTCAAGATCCAAATAAAGCCAATATTTACAAAAATCACTAACTTATCTGTTAAAACCTCTTGGTCTGATTCGTCTTTTCGAAGTAATTCATTTAATTCATCTTTAAAACCTCCCGGATAGACATATTCCTCGAATTGATGGAACATATATATTGGTAAACTTAACCAATAGAACCATCCAAAACTTCCAATGGGTGTTTTTGAATTAAAAATAAGTAAAATTAAAAGAAATAATGCAGTTATAAATCCTGCCTTAGCCCAATAATCGTAGAACCTATCTATTTTAATCATATAAATACATTAATTAGAAATTTTAATTATAATAAAATTTAACCGATGTGTTTATTCATTTTTTTAATTTAAATTAGATTATAATTAGTTAGATTATAAAAAAACCTAAGATTTAAAATAATATTAGTTTCATTAGACCTAAGCCTATTAGAAATTAAACTTACATATCTTCAGTTAGGTCCTCAAATGCTTCCATTGCAAGTTCTATTATTTCCTGAAACGCCATTGCATCTTGAAGATTTCCGTCAACAGTTATATCACCAGCCATATAAGCGCTTGTAGCATCAACTTCACCATAAAGCATTCCCGCTCCTACTTCACTTGTCGCTGAAAATGTAAATGAAGGATCATCTAATTCTCCTTCACCATAATCAAACTTTCCATCCTCCACAGTAACCCAATATTTCTTGTCCAAATCAGTGATAATCATTTGAACTCTGATATTCATATCCTCGAGTTCTTCTTTAAGATCCTCATCTTCTTCCGCAATCTGTTTGTAGAGTTCATAAACTTTGAGTGTGTCTTCAGGATCAGCATTCTCTGCCCCTTTCTCAAATTTTTCTTTTAATTCTTTTAATAAATTTTGATCAACCATTCCTATTTCCACTTCCTCTATTATTTTTTAATTTTTTTCTACCTTTTTAAGATTTTTTAAGTCTATTATCCAATAATTTGATATAATGATTTAAAAAGATTTTATTTTTTTAAAATATTCTAATTCAGAAAAACAATCAATTTCAAAGAGTTTTGAAAGATGCAATCTTTTGAGGAACTGAGATATTGGCGTTTTTGGCCAGTCTTTATATTATCGTTTTTTTATCCCGTAAATAATTCATTGATAAATTTAGCAGTCCCTCTCTATTATTATCAACAAGGATTCTCAACAGAAATTATCGGAATACTCGCTGCAGGAGTCACTTATTCTTATATCTTTTCCCCCATACTTTTAAATAAGATATCCCAAAAAATTAGAAGAAAGACAAGTATAATTGGAGCATTGATTGGAATTTTTGCTTCAGAGATGATCTTTTATTTTACACTTCAACCAATTCCTTTTATTATTTCTAGGTTTAGTGAAGGAATTTTTATGGGGTTATATTGGCCTAATATACAATCTAGTATCTCAGATAACATTTTTCATGAACATAGTAAACTAACTGCAAAATATAATATATCATGGAATTCAGGAAATTTATGTGGTTTCTTGTTAGGGGCAGTATTGTTATTTATTTTTAAAGTTTTAGTTCTCATCTTCTATATTGCGCCTCTCCTCATATTCCTGAATCTTATTATTGGAATTTTAGCATTTCAAGAGCCTAAAAAGATTAATAAACATTCTGAGGAGTTTCGAAGATATTTGAAGGAGAACGAAAAGGTGACTCTAACAAAAGCAGTTAAGATTCAAAAAGAAAGGGATGATTTTATGAAGATCTCCTTTTCATTACTCTTTCCTGTTTTACTCACTATAAGTTATTGCTTCACTCGAGGAAGTATAAACTTTCTGTATCCTATAAAGTCTGAAGTTTTAGGTTTCGAACCATATACTGTATACATCGCAACCTTTTTCTTTGCGATCTCTCAGACAATCTCTTTAACTTTTGCAAGTCTAATGAAACTAAAGTACTTTAAATCAATTCCTGCTTTAAGTTTGATAATGATTGTCATTTTACTTCCATTGGTGGGCTTAAATACGAATTATTGGGTTTTTGTTGTTTTATTTTTTCTTATCGGGTTTTGTACGGGTATTCTTTATGGAGTGTCTTTAAGAATGATTTTAATGCTAAATATTAAACGTAAAACATCAAAATATTCCGGAATCGTAGAAAGTTTGATTGGATTGGGTTTCTTAATAGCACCCATTATTGCTGGATTTATTGCTGGAATCAATCTTAACTTTACTTTTTATATCTTAGCAATCTTTTTATTGATTTTAGGATTTCTATTAATCTATTTATCAATAATGAACGTTAAATATATAAAGTAAGAGATACAAAGTTAAAATAACAAGATATCTTGACCATTTTAAATTAGAAAATCTTTCCCCACTCTAATTTTTATTATAATTATACCGGCATATTATTTTTGTTAAATAAAAAAATGAACACCTTGCTGAGTTGATTGGGATAATTCTTAGTGACCGAAACATTTATTGTTCAAATCAAAGCTAGGAAAACAGTAGAAGATTTCATTAAAAAAATAAAACCTATGAAATGGAAATTTGAAAAAATAAATTACTAAATGTTGTAAATAATCCATTTAAATATAAAATGCAAAACTATACTAAAGAGATATAATAAAATGAATTTTACTTTACAAAAAACTAAAATCTTTTAGTAAGGTTAGAGAATTTCCAAAAAAAGATATGAAAAAACCTCCAAGAACTGAAATAATAAGAATTCGTATAAAGCAGGACCTTGGAGAAAACTAAAAATTATTTCTTTTAAAAGTAAAAATAAAAAATAGGAGAAAAAAATCATTTATCGTTTAACTCCTTTCTATAGCCTACTTTTTATAATTTATGATTTAAAAATACCCTTGGACCTAAAAGAATATAAAGATAATTGAAATCTTGAAACTCTAGAGATTCTAATGAAGTGGAACTAAAGTTATGAGACTATATTTAATTTAAGGTTTAGAAGACTAATATTATGGAATTTATAAGTAGAATGAAATGATCTCGATATAGAATTTCTGTCTGTTAATATTATTGCTAGTAGAAAAACACCAAAATTTAAAATTGGATTAATAAATAAAATTTGAGATTAAATTTAGTAATATTTTTAAATTATCACTTACTTTTAGAAATATTAAATTAGCCCGCGTAGTGTAGTCTTTCAATACAATTAGTATTGGACTATAACGGTCTAGCATTCAACTTTTTTCTATTCGAAAAAGTATGTATGGGACTGTCACTCCTGCGACCCGGGATGATCTTAGAAAAATTGAGATCACGGGAATTCAAAAGAATATCTCATTTGGAGTTGTTCGGAGTATCCCGGCGCGGGCGTTTAATTTTCCTATCTTTTTTTCAAACTATAAAAATTTTATTTAAATTTTTTTCTAAGTTTATTGGATAAAAATTCGTGTGGAGTAATTTATAAATTTCTTTAAGATTTCCTCAAATCGTATAATTTGATCTATGATTGATTATTAGTTTAAGTTATAAACTTGATAATTTGAGAAAATAGTTAATTTAATAGAAAAACTTTAAATTAATTAAAGCTGAAGATTTTATAAGCGTTTTTTTAACGATATCGTATTTTATTTAATGATATAATAAAAACTTATATCTACTAACATATGGAAAATCTAGAAGAATTAGAAGAGATAATTCAAAATTTAACAACGGATGATGAGAAAGAATTTATCGCACTTACTTTAAAACTTCTAAAAGGTTTGGTCTTATTATTTAATAACTTCCCAGATCTTCAAGAGGATTTTAAAGATTATGAAGACATATATCAGATTTCAATAATGGATATTAATCTTCAATTTTGGTTTGAGATCTCCAAGGGTATTTTATCATATGAATTAGGACAGAATGATAATAACTCTATTATCGTTATTCTTAACAAAGATGTTTTTATACAGACTATACAAAAGAAAATTCAAGGATTTGATGCCTATATGAAAGGAAAAATAAGGATCCAAGGAGATCTCCGATTCGCTATACGACTTCGAAACCTAATAAAGAGTTTGTCTCGCTATATGTCTTATATGATAAAAGAAGGTTTTAACTTTTCCTAATTTTAAATGATTACTAAAACATACTTAGAATAATGATTTATGAAATACAATAAATTTTTTACAAATTCTAGATGAATAATTATATAGATTATATTTCTTTATCTCTTAATGAAGTTTTATGTGAAATTTTTACTTCATTTTGACTAATTGGGCCTGTAATCTAGTTTGGATAGGGTATCCGCCTTCGGAGTGGAATGTCGCAGGTTCGAATCCTGCCAGGCTCACCAGCTTTTTCCTTCCTCTATTTTATTTAGATTTTATAAATAGAATTATGAGCTTTTACAATTTTTAAGTCAAAACTTAAAAAGTATCAAAAATATAAAATTCGAAATCTAATATTTTAAATATTTAGTTTCGTTTTAAGGTGCATTCGATATTTTTCATTCATATGTTCTCCCAATAATAAATCCCAAAATGTGTTAATTACATGGTCAACTTCCATATAATGCTGAATTGACAATCTCCCATCATAATTGGGAGGGTTTTCTGCTTTATTATTATAATACTTATATATCGAATCTATGAATTCAGAATATTTATCAGATGTGAGTATTTTATCAATTTCTTCAAGGTTATATCTATCTAAATTTGTTTTTCTCTTAAAATATCGAACAAATTTGTCAATCTGCTCATCTAATTCATCCATAATAACCTCAAAAGTTATGAACATTTTTTTAATTCCCATATTGTCCACAAATAAATACACCATTGTCTGTTGTTAAAACTAAATACTATTTAGAAAAAATGATAGTAATGGCAAAAGTATTGCAAAAATGCTATAGTATGGCATTTCTGCAATAGTTCTAAATCATGACTGATATAATTTAACTATTTAAAAAAATTTTGTTTAGTTCTATTATTAGCTTTAGGAGAATCAAAGCATGTTTTCCAATCTTACTTATTTGGAATCATTTTTATCATTCATAAAAGAAAATATCAATTCCATTATTAAAAAAATATATGTAAATCATTATATTTATGGAGATTTTAGGAAGATATTTAATAAACTAACAAAGCTTACCTTATTAGACTTATCTTTTTTGATAATTCTCTTAACATTAATTTTCCCATTCCTAGTTTAACATTTTTGGAAAAAACCAAGATTAAAATAAAATTATTTTCAAATAATTCTATATATCGTGAACATATCTTTAATCCATCCCTTAACTCAAGATACATACTATTAATAGGCACAAGCTTGTTTTCATTCCTTACTTCAAATTCTTTAATAGTATTAAAAAGTGTATTTTGGGGAAGTGAAGAATAAAGGACTTTTCCATTTATTGCTAAAATGGCACATCCTAACACATTTTTATCATCTACAGTTTCTCTTAATAATGTAATTATTTCTTGAAAGATTGGAGTTGCTGTAAATTCAATAATGTTTTCTTTAGAGGTATTTTCATCTTGACTTTTCCCTTCATAAAACTCCATTTTGGACAATTCAAAATCAACCTTTTGATACCCTCTGATAAGAAAATTTTTATCGACAAATGTTTGAAAACTATGTTCGCATACAAGTCCTGATGGTAACAACAGATAAATCCCTATAAAATCTATTTAAGTTGTTATTTAATTTTAATAGATTTTATAGGGATTTATCTGTTGTTAATATTACTCTATAGCTTATTAGAGTAATATTAACAACAGATAAATCCCTATAAAATCTATTAAAATTAAATAACAACTTAAATAGAAATATATCTATACCTACCTTTAGTAATTGATAAAAATGAGTATTTATAAATTTATTTAGATAAATTATTGCGTTTTATTGATTTTCATTCATTAGAAATGGAGGCATTAAACCGCAATAATTTCCTTTAAAACCTTCAAAAAATACTTCTTACATTTATACCTAAAACTATTTAAAAACTTATTCACATTAAAAATATTAATGAGTGCTAATCTTGATTTGGATTTACTTTTAAATGATTTAGTTGAATCTCTTGGAACAAGCTTATATTTTATTATTATTAGCTCTGAAAATGGGGTTGTAAAAAAGTCATATATTAATGAGGATGAATTTAATAAATCCTCAATTGCTTTAAATATTGCTCAAATGTATGAAACAGCTGAAGAGATTATTGAATCAATCGGTCTTCAAACTCCTGATTTTAATTTAATACACTCAAGTAATTTTTTTATTCTCTCAATAAAAATTCTAAAAACGATTATAGTTTTACTCGTTGAAGATCAAATCGAGGTTACATCAATTTTTAAAATAATAAACGAAAGAATAACACCTATTTGAGAATTAAAGGCTTGTTAACGATTTAGAATCTACATTGTTAAAAATGAAAATTAATTAAATATAAAATTTTTCTAACAATTGGACTATTTAAAAATTTAATACTATTCTAATTTATAATTAATTAGTAAAATTTGGAAGTGAAAGAAAAAGTAATGAAATATAAAAGAAATCAATATTCTGAAGGAGTCTCCGTTTGTACCTTAATTATTGCAGGAGTATTTTTATGGTGGGGAATTAGTACATTGATAAATGGAAATTATTTCCATCCCTTATGGTGGGCCTCAGGATGGTGGGGACTTTTATGGCTTGGAATTGGTCTTGCAATAGGAATTGGACAATTTTCTGCCTTAACTAATAAAAGTAAACTTAGAAATATTGTAAAAAATGAAATTATGGTGAACCCTAATATAACTGTTGAACAAATTGGCAAAAATACAGGCATTTCCCTTAGAGACGTTAGAGCTATAATCCTTGACTTAAAAGCTAATGGTGAATTAATGGGAAAATTTTCTCAAGAAACAGGTCAAATGCAAAATGTTCAGATACATGAACCTAAAAAAATTCAATCAACGGCTCATATACCAAAGCCTATTGATTCAGAAGAAGAATTGAAACCAAAATATTGCTTTTTTCTCTTTTCTTTATGTAATTAACCATTTGAGGAGAGATTTTAAATCATCAATTATTAGTTATTAAATAAATTATTTATAGAGTAAATACCAATTAAATTATGATGAAAATATCTATTGTGTGTGGTTTAAACGAATCAAGAGATCCAATGGATAAAGTAATGGAAAGATTTGAAGAATTATGCAGATTTCTCAAGAATCTTAAATATGATGGCATTGAATTGAGTCTTTTAGACCCAGAAGGGGTTAATCCCAAAAAAATTAATGAAATATTAGAAAGTTATAATTTTGAATTATCTGCTCTGGGAACCGGAAGTTCATATATACGATATGGATATTCATTGGGACATTATAATGAGCACTTTCGTCAAAAAGCGATTGAAAAACTGGAGAATTACATCAAATTTGCTAACCATACTAATTCAAAAGTGATAATAGGACTAATAAGGGGACGATATACACATGAGAGCAGTCCAAAAAAAGAAAAATTAAATATAATATCTTCATTAAAAAAGTGCGTAGATATCGCAAAAGATTATGGAGTAATTTTATGTTTTGAACCAATAAATAGGTTTGAGATTGATAGTTATAATACTATAGCCAAATCAATCGATTTGTTACAAAAAATTAATTCTGAAAATTTAAAATTATTAATTGATACTTTTCACATTTATTTAGAAGAAGATCCCGGAATAATTTGGGAATATCTTGATGAGATCTCACAATGGGTGTCTCATATTCATATTGCTGATAGTACACGAAGAGCTCCTGGAAGTGGGCATTTTGATTTTAAATCATTTTTAAATATTTTTAAAAATAATGGTTATAAGGATTATATATCAATAGAAACAATTATGAAGCCCTCTTTTGAGGAAGTTGCGAAAAGTTCAGTGGAATATTTACATTTCATTTTATAAAAAAATAAAAAAGAAATTAATTTTGCCTTATTTTTATCTCCTTGAGGATGAAGGATAAAACTAGACAAACTAAGAGTAAAACCGCTTCGAAAATTAGAAAAGGTAGATAGTCTACGTTAGTTAGGGTTAAATATGGGAGTAGGATTAATATGATGCCCCCGATTTGTCCAAGCATCATTAGGATTCCATTAGAAGTTCCTTCTGGCACAGGCCTAGTAGCATCGGCAGCGTATTCTAATGCAATAGGAGCAGCACCAAGCAACCCAAAACCGAATGTAAAGCCGAAAATTAGAAGGAGATAACTAAGATACGAGAAGGAAAATAGGAACAATGAAATCGTTGTTATGAAAAGACTGATTATTATTAAGACTTTCCTTTTATTAAGTTTATCTGAGAGTATGGACATTATTAACGTACCAATAATTCCCCCTACTATTAATAATAATCCAAGAATTCCAGAAAATATTGAACCAAATCCTCTTTGATTTGCAATATTGTCAATATTAGTGGTAATCATATTGAAGACTCCTAAACCAATGAAAAATACCACACTTAAAATTAAGAAATATCTATTAGTAAATAATCGTTTTAAACCATCCAGTTATAAATATAATAGCAACTATCAAAGAAAGGATTCCATATAATAATAACATCCATTGGATTCCTATTACCTCAACTATAACGGGGGTTAGAGCTAATCCTAAAGCAATTCCAATATATGTAGAAAGAAGAGAAATCCCCGTAGCGGTCGTACGTTCAGTTTCTGGAAACCAATTTGCTGATAATTTTGTAACAGAGTTTAATAGAAACGGTTGTCCTATTGCTAAGCAAGTTTGAAAGATTAAGAGGAGAGAATAATCTTGTCCAGCGAAAAATCTTAAAAAACTAAAAACACCCATAATGGCTGCTCCAGTTCCAGCACTAACCTTAAAATCATACTTATCAGTTATCCAAGCGGAAATAAAAGTAATCGGGATGTATACAACCATAAAGGTAAGCGAGAGAAGATTAATGGATAATTCATCAACACCGTAAAAAGGTTGAGCGATAGTATTAATTGAAGCAAAAGTAATCCAATTAATTTGAACGAACGCGTTAGCTAAGAAAAATAAAAGCAAAACAACCCAACGATAGGTATACACTTCAATTTTTTTCATAGTCATAATAGATCAAATTTTTTGCGTTAATTTGATATTTATTAAAATTCTACTTCATAGAATAAAAAGATTCTTCTTTAATAGATATAAAAGAATTTTTCTTTTTATTTAATTTATTTAAATGTATATAACATTTAAATAACTAAGAGAAAAAAGTTAAATAAAGATTTTAATTAAAAATGCTTGCAGCAGTATATCATAAAAGTAAAAATGGAGCGGGTTCTATTAAATTAGAAGAAGTAAAAACACCGCAAATTACAAAATCAGATCAAATAAAAATTAAAGTTGAAGCATGTGGAATTTGTGGAACTGATTTAAAAATTTTGGAAGGTAAACATCCTGCTAATGATAATATCATCCTCGGTCATGAATTTGTCGGAACCATAATCGAAATTGGTGCAAATATAAAAGATTTGAAAATTGGAGATAAAGTAGTAGTAGATCCTAATGAAAAATGTGGATGGTGTATTAATTGTCGAAGAGGGAGAGGTCATTTATGCGAATATTTAGTAGAAGGAACAACATTCGGGATTTTTCAAAATGGAGGGTTTTCAGAATTCTGTGTTATTCCAAGAAGTGCAGCATATAAATTGCCGACCGATATTGATTTGGTAGTAGCTGCACTAGTAGAACCATTATCATGTGCAATCCACTGTCATAATATTGCGGATGTAAAAGAATCAGATAATGTTGTTGTAATCGGAGCGGGTCCAATGGGTTTAATTATTTTAAGTATATTAAGGGAACATCCAATTAAGAGATTAATTTCTATTGAGCCAAATGGATGGAGAAAAGATAAAGCTTTAGAATTTGGAGCAGATTACGCGATTGATCCCTTTCAAAGTAATGTTAAAGATCTTATAAATCAATATACTAATGGTATTGGAGCAGATGTAATTATAGATGCTGTCGGTATAAAGGATACATTTGAGATGGCTCAAACATTTTGGGCACCAGGAGCTCGTTTGATATGTTTTGGTCAAGACAGTCAAGCAATAGGAGCAATTAAACCCAATGATTTAGTTCGTTATCAGAGAAAGATAATGGGATCGTATATTAGTACTCCAGAAGATTTCTTAGATGCAATCGAATTCATCAGTAATGATATCATTAATGCAAAGAATTTGATATCTCATCAGATTCCACTAAGGAAATTATTAAGTGATGGTTTTCCCATAATGCAAAAAGGAAAAAGTATTAAGATTATTGTAATTCCATAAATTAGAAGATTTTATATAATAAACAAATGTTGAAATAAATTAGCCTAAACATATATCTGTATATATACAAACTATGTCAATCGATTTATCAAGTTTAAAAGTTTTAATTAAGAAGATTTTTCCTCCAAAAAAATGTATTTATACTGCTGATACTAATAAAGATGGAAGTCCAGATTCTGTTGTAATTCGGGCTTACAATATAGTTATTCCTTTCGTTATTCCAGAGAAAATTGTATTTGAAGATCTGAATCAAGAAGACTTAGAAAAGGATGATTTTGACCTTTCACAATATTTAAAGATCTCATTCGATGGGACCCCTCTTGAATTACAAAAAA
>JARRLT010000090.1:1326-7588 GCA_037386725.1 Promethearchaeota archaeon | reverse complement strand
GTTTCCAATCCCAGATGGAAAAAATTGATATCATAATAACTACCCAGCATCTTAATTTTTTCATCAAATGATTTTACAAAAGGGAGATGCTTTAATATTCTATTTTCCTCTTTCTGGAAATGCTTTGGTTCTTGGATGAAGCAGGCATAAGCCGGGAAGTTTTGATAGATATTGGTGATAAATCGTTTGTAATAATAGCTGCAGCTGTTGATGAGACTCAGCAGTTCTGCTAGATTCTTCTGATAAAGCGATCTTTTCCCCCGGATGGTTTTCTGATAGAGAATTTTATTCAGACTCTCCAGGGTCTTGGAGCTGCACAGTTGCATTATTTTACAAACCAGATTAGGTTTTTTCTGGAAGAGTGAAATCAAATTCTGCAGGAAATCCGGATCATCTTTATAGCGGTCCACATAGAAATGAATCAACTGATTGAACTGATAAAAATCATCAAACGGCACCTGCTGGTCAAAGGTAAGGCAGAAATTAAAAACAAATTCCGGATGATTGCCGGACCATTCGGTCAGATCTTTCATGCAGTGCGATCGTTCACTGGCATTCATTCTCCTCATATCCTTCACCAGATCGGATTCATAATCCCGGAAAGTTTTTTGCAGCAGGACAAAGAAATCGTCCCAGAAATGTACCGATTCAAAAAAGCGCAGCTCGGACAATAAATTCTTAAATGCCCCTCCGGCCGGGAAATGCCGCTGGAAAATTTTTCGGAACACGGTAATCTTTTCCAAATGCAGGGTTAAGTCGTTTATAAAGACCGGCAAAACCTTGCGGAAAGCCTGGATTGATTTGGTGTAATCCTGCAGCAATTGATGAACTCCCAGATGGGGGCCGATGTCCCTGTAATGTAGTTTAAGTGCCACCTGTTGCAGATTGTTTTTGATATACTCATCCGAGATGGAAATTAATTCTTCCTGAACTACCAGCTGCTGATAGATATATCTGAACACCTCAATGTAGCTGAGACTTTTCTCCAGGATCCGGAATTCCTTCTTGAAATGAGGATAAATTTTCCGGACCACCAATATCAATTGTTTGGTTATTCAAATCTACGGCTAAATGGTTAATTTTCCAAGAATCAAGATCAACGTATGCTCCTGAAACTTCGCCGATAGATCGTGCGTCACTGCTTATTACTTCTTTTCCATCAATAACGACAGAATTCCCATTTAAGTTTAATTTTCTTGCTTCCTTGGAATTAAGATTCTTAGTCTTATAATCTATTGTGTCTCGATATTCAACTAGAACTTTAAAAACCAAATTCATAAATTGCTCCCAATTACACGCACAGGCATCCAAAGGAACAAAAATATCAACCTTCAATTTATTATTTTCTCTTTCTTCCATTTAATTATTCTAACCTTTTTTTATAGTTCTGTTTGAATTTTCACTATTTTTTCAAACTTATTATTTCTTTTTATTAGATTATCTAGAACTGCTAGTAATTTGTATATACGGGGATCTTTAATCTTGTAGAGTACTTTAACTCCTTCTTTTTTACTTTGGATTAAATCAGCTTCTTCAAGTTTTTTTAAATGTCTGGAAATTGTAGATTGAGATTTATTAATGAAATCTTCAAGATCACATGCACAAAGTTCTTCTCCATGACGAAGTAAACTAATTATATCTAATCTTGTTTCATCTGATAATGCCTTTAATTTTCGTAATCGTAACTCTTTCAAATCCATTTTTTTATGTTTTATGTATTTTTATGCATATATACATAATTGGCATATCTTTTATTCTTTAAAAGTTTAAGCATTACAAATTAGAATCCAATATTTAATATGCATTCACGCACATACATACATAAATATAAATAAAATTGTGATTTAGTGTATTTATAAAATTTTAAAATTGATTAAAATGGAAGATTCGAAAACTGATCAAAAATTAGGATTTATCATGTGTGTTTGTACAGGCAAATGTCCTGGATTTTCACAGATGGATATCTGGGATTTTATAAATCAAGTAAGAATTGAACTCCCTGTAGAATATGGCTTTATTCATCCTCAATTGTGTGAAGAAGATGGAGATAGGTTTCTTATGGACTATCTCCATAAAGGAAGAAAATACTTAGTCGGAGGATGTTCCCCAAATATGCAATATAAGTTATTTAGAGATGTTTTTCAGAAAGCTGGATTAGATGTGAAAAAAGATTTAATTCCCGTTGATATTCGTGAAATGACAACTGAAGAGGCTGTTGAGGTAATAAAAAAAGAATTAAATAAATTTTATGAGGTGGGAAACATTGACTAAAGAATATTCACCAGATTCAGAAACATTTATGGGTGTTCCAAGGAATAAAATAGATTGGTACCCAAGGATAGATTATAATAA
This sequence comes from Promethearchaeota archaeon, assembly GCA_037386725.1. GTDB lineage: Archaea > Asgardarchaeota > Lokiarchaeia > Sigyniarchaeales > SOKP01 > JARRLT01. The sequence goes on along the minus strand of JARRLT010000090.1, from coordinate 5,236 downwards.
ATGTGATTTTTGTATGGAATGTGACAAATTCTGTCCACATGATGTATATGGCAAAAATGAAAGTAATAGCATAAAACTAACAATTGACCACCCTAATAATTGCGTGGTCTTTTGTAGAGCTTGTTCAAAAGCATGTCCTCAAGATGCTCTTTCTTTTCCTGATAAACAAGATGTAAAATCCAAGATTAAGGAAATAAGAGAAGGAATAAAGTAATTATTAAAGAGTGTTTAAAATGAAAGAAAAATTATGTATTATACCTTGTAATGGACTTGATAAAGCATTAGGTATAATTGCAAGAGAAGTGGCAATAGAACTAAATGAAAGAGAAGAAAATATTGAACTCATATGTCCAGTCTCTCTTAACTCTGGAAATGAAAAATATAATGAGATGGTTAAAAATTTTCCGATTGTAGTTATTGATGGCTGTATGACTCGATGTGCCAGTAAATTATTAGATTTTAAAAACTCTCAAATCGTTTTTCGAGTTTTGATTTCTGATATGCTGAAAAAGTTCGAAATTAAACCAGGCAATGAATTAAGATTAAATAATGAGGGTAAAAAATTGATAAAAAAGATTGTTGACTTTATCATAATGGAGCTTAACAAACCCAAGGAAGAAATAAGCAAAAAGGAAAGAAAATTTAAAGAAATTGAATATTATGAGATTATTGTAGATAAGTATCGCTTTAGAGTTCCCAGATCAGGATATTTATTTAATGAAAACGATTGCTGGGTAAAACCTGAAGGTAATACAGCACTTTTAGGTATTACAGATTATTTACAGAATAGTGCTGGAGATGTATTGTTTGTCGACCTTCCCGAAATAGGAAAGAAATTAGAGCAATTTGATGATATAGGAAGTTTTGAATCATCGAAAACAGTTCTCCAGTTAATCTCCCCAGTATCTGGGGAAATAATTGCAATTAACGAAAATTTATATGACCATCCAGAATTGTTAAATGAAGAAGCATATCGAAAGGGATGGTTTGTGGAAGTAAAGTTGAAAAACTTCGATGAAGATAAAGAATTTTTAATGGATTGTCAAACATATTTTGAATACATAAAAAATAAGGCTGAAAAAGAAAGAGAACTATTAAATAAAAATAAATTAGGTGAGAAAGATGAACAGTAAAAAAGTATTTATAATTCCGTGTAGTGGAATTGGAAAGGTTTTTGGAAGTATCGGTAGAGAAGCTGCTTATATTGTTGTGGATGAATTGGCTAAAGGAAAGGCATCTCTCGAATGTTTACCTTTAATTGTAAAGGGAAATGAAGAAGTAATTACTCGAATTAAACAGAATTACGTTATTGCTATTGATGGATGTCCTTTAAAATGTTCTTTTAATGATCTTGAAGAAGCAATTGGAAAAGTTGATGCAAAATTTATGACTATTGATGTTGTTAAAGAAAATCGTGAACTTAAGCCAGAACAAAATATCATACCCATTGGAGAGAACACTGAAAAATTATCTAGAAAATTAGCTCAAAAAGTAGCTAAGAAAGTAAATGAGTTAATTAAAAATGATGAGCGTGATGAATAAATGAAGAAAAAAGTAGGAATAATTGCTTGTAGTGGTGAAGATTTTGTTGGTGGAACATTAACTAGAGCTGCAGCTAGAATAGTTATCGAAGAACTTCGGCCGAATAATACGATAATACTTTGTCAACCATTGTTCATGGCTGGAGGATTAGAAAGACACGGAGGTAATGAAGAAAGAGATTTCGCAAAAAATCATCCTACAATCACAATTGAAGGATGTGATGAAGAATGTTCTAGAATTGCTGTGGATCGATATAGTGGAACTCCCGCAGCTACAATTAATATAAAAAAGTTTATGGAAGCTAATCCTGATTTAATTCCAGATAGTCCTAGAAAATTAGGTAAAAATGGACTAAAACTAGCAAGAATAATAGCCCAAGAGATTGCTGAGAAGGTTGATGAATTATTCAAATAATCAAATTTTACTTTAATTTCTTTTTATCCCTTTGAAAATGACTTTCGAGTAAACTTATTTTAAAGAGATGAATGAAAGTTACGTATGTTGTTTTAAAAATATAATACCTTCCTCTCTGGCTTTTAATAAAGTTCTTTCTTTTATATCCTTCATTTGTTCAGAAGGTAATATTTTTTCTTTTAAAACTCGTTTTAACAGCAAATACTCGTCTTTTCTACTAATAAATGGCTCAACTTTTTCTGAATGAATAAAATCTTGAGGATTTTTTATCTTTCCATTATCATTTCCTTCAGTTAAATCGATTTGGTATTCTCCATCTTTATAAACTAAATAACAATGAACCATCGGAATATATGGAATATTATATTTTTTTAAGATTTGGCTAACTCCTGGAGTAATTTCATCTGTATATTTGTATATTCCAACGTATTTATAGAGGGGTATGTCAAGTTCTTCAGCAAGGCCGGCAATTACAGCATGTTTAGTGGTGCATGTTCCCATTTTCTCCTTGAAAAAAATCATTCTATCATCATAATCTGAATTATAACCATATTTAGCATTATGTACAAATTCACAAGCCTTTCTAAATGTATTAATTCTTAAATCAAGAAATTTCTTGGATATTTCACCTAATGGTTTTATATCTTTATCTGGTAGATTTTCGTAGGAATCCATAAGTTATACAAGTTGAGTTTTGAATATATCATTATCTTATATAAACTATAAGTAAGAATATAGGAATATATAGAATTTATTTGATCTTTATAAAAGTGCGTATTCTTTTCTCAAAATGAGCTAATTGAGAAAAACCAAGATTTTTTAACTTTTTTAACATAGGCAAAAACTCAAACGCAACTTCATTTGGTTCATGTGCATCAGATCCTAAAGTTATAGGGATTTCAAGTGAGTAAATCTTCTTAATAATATCTAAACTAGGGTAAACTTCCTTTACATCCTTTCTTAATCCGCTTGTGTTTATCTCTATTGCTTTATCTTTTTCTTTTATTAATTCAAGAGTTTCTTCAACTTCACGGTCTATTATTTCTTTATATTTTGGTCTTTTATTATACTTCTTTGGTAAATCAAAATGAGTTACAATATCAAAATCAAAATTATTTGAATTTAGCATTTTTCTTAATGTCTTATAATAGTTGATATATAGGTTATCAATCCCTCCAAATCGGTTGTAGAATTCCAAGAACCTTTTATCATCAAATGCGAAGATAAAATCATCAGATTGAAGTACATGAACAGATCCTAAAATATAATCAATTTTTTCTCGTACATTTTCTTTCTTCAGAATAGATTGAGAATTTTTTTCTTGATTCTTTATAAAATCAACTTCGAACGCAAGTTTAATATCTATTTTATCTTGATATTTCTCCCTACAATTCTCAAAATTCTCCATATATAATAGGATTTCTTCTGAAGTCATAGAATACTCTTGGTATGGAATTCCTTCAATTCCATTTAAAACATCATAAGGAAAATGATCACTTATTCCAAGAGTCGAAACATTTTTTTCTATGGCGCTCTTTACATAATCTTCAATTGATCCTGAAGCATGTCGACATAATTTATTATGTGTATGCCAATCTTCTAAAATCATTTGAATATTAGAATAACAAAAATAAGATAAAATTTTTCTTTATAGGTTTTAGGATATAATTATGGAATTTGAGAACAAACAATACGATGGACCGTATGAAGTTTCGGAAGTATCAATTGAAAATCAAGGGGAATCTTTTAGAGGTATTCTATATTATCCCCCTAAAAATTACATAAAACCTTATCCTCTTATTATTTATTTTCACGGATTTCCTCAACTTTTTACTTTACAAGAGATTGTAAAAAGTTATAAATACCTTTTAGATGAAGGATTTGCTTTTTTAGTTTTGAATTTCCGAGGATATAGATTTAGTGAAGGATCAATCTCGATTGAATCTCAAATATC
>JARRLT010000090.1:0-1320 GCA_037386725.1 Promethearchaeota archaeon | reverse complement strand
AAAATGAGTGATGAGAAAATTTTCAATCTTAGTAATGTGAATCTAATAGCAGAAGATTTTGGGGCATTTACCGCAATCAATGTATGTGCAAGAAAATCTTTAATAAAAAAATTGATCTTAGTAAGCCCCCTTTTAAATATTAAGAAGTTTATATATAAAGAGGAATTTAGAAGAACTTTGGAATATATAAACAGATTTTTACCAAAGAATATTGCTGGCATTGAAAATATTGATGAGTTCATTGAGTTAACCAAATCAGAATTGGAAATTGGGAATTATAATCCAGGTAAATCAATTCAAAATTTAAAAGTAAGGGACCTATTGGTTATAATTGGTCAAATCGATAAATTTGTATCTCATTCAGAAATTAAAAATATTTTTAAGAATTCTAACGTAGTTCCTGATATTGAAATTATCCCAAATATGGATCAAATACCTTTTAATGAGGATGAGATAAAAACTTTAAAGAACAAAATAAAAAATTTTCTTTTATACGAAGAAGCTAAACTATGAAAATTACTTTTTATTAAACAAGAGTTAAAGGCTTCTACCTATTAAATTCGAAATACAAATATTTAAAAACGATTTTTGATAAATTATCTAAGGTTATTATATGTTTATATAAAAAATAAATAATTAAAAGTGAGGAAATAAAAATGAACATGAATGATATAGCCTATCCAAAGGAAGATGAAGACGTTGACGATGAGGACGACTGGGATGATGAAGACGATTGGGACGATGAAGATTATGATGAAGAAGGTGATTGGGATAATGATGGAGACTGGGATGAAGGAGATGACTGGGATGAAGATGAAGATTACGACGATTACGACGAGGATTATTAGATTAGAGTAAAAGAGTCTTCAGAAAAAACTTAAGAATTCGAGGAAAAAAAGAAATAAAATTTTTTTAATACAGTCCTTTTTATGAGCATAAATACTACTATAATTCTCTTTTTATCAAAGCTTAAGGGATTAATAAATGCGTTGTTATTTAACATTTTAGCATTATTAATAATATGAATTATTTTTTCTTCTATGAGTTAGACATTATCTTTGTTTGGTATTGAAATTTTATCAATGTTTAGACTCTTAGCAAGTTATCTGCAATTATTTTGTTTCATATTGGATCTCTAGAATTTAAGAATTCAAAATTAATATTTAGACTGAATGGAAATACATTATTACATTAACTTTTATAATTCTTGCTAATCTTTTAGGAATAATTATACACCAATGCATTATAGTAGTTTATCGCGAGCTAAAAACAACCAATCAGTTACTTCCTCATTTAAATAATATTAACTCGCAAAATCCC
>JARRLT010000089.1:0-37738 GCA_037386725.1 Promethearchaeota archaeon | reverse complement strand
TTTTTTCATTCCTAGTATTGGCGCAACTAATATAACTTCTGAAGATCAAGCGGTATTAAATTTAATATTTACACTCACTGATTCTCTCATGCAAATTCCTTTATTTCTATTATTAGGGGTAATTCTTATAATCTTTGGATGGTTAAATAGAGAAAAGTATAATTACTATCTTTTCGCTGCGGGAATTCTTATTACTGTTCCTCTAATTTGGAATTATATCGATAGTATTTTCTTTACATGGAATATTATTGATTATAGTAATTACAATGCTCCGTTAACGATTTTTTATCTGAATGTTGCTCCTATTCTATTTACAATAATCAAATTTCTGGCTTATGCGTCATTCATTATTCATGGTATAATTAATAAACAATCTTCTTTCCGAAATTTAGGATTAATTATGATCGCAATTGGATTAATCGCAATCTTTATTCAACCATATCTCAATTACATTATTCTAGGAATTTATTAGATTTTTTTATTTAATGTATTAAAATAAATAATCATTTAGAAGATATATGACTCATTTAACCGTTAATGAAATTGGCAAAAAGTTGAAACAAGCGGGAAGGTTAGAATCTATTCCATTATGTATATATGGATCAAAAACGATACCTGAAAAAGCAGTGCCTATAAGGGATTTGAATCGTTGTATCGCCCACGCTATTTTTAGCTTATCAACACATAAAACTATCAATAGTATATATATAGGGGAGAACACTTTGGAAGGTTGTTGTCCAGGAGGACAATCATGGTTTGGTTATAAATCAATTAATCCGCAATTAAAATATTTTGTCTCAATAGGGTCAAAAGATTACAGAAATGGCGCCGCCGAATTTTTACTTGCAAATCCCGAATTAGCAGAACAACAACTAAATTCAATAGGAAAAATTCCTCCAATTGGAAAATACACTGTGATTGAAAAATCCAATACCTTAAATGAAAATAAGGCTGAAGTAAAATCATTCCTCTGCTTTGGTCGTTCAGAACAAATAAGAAATCTCTGCTCTTTGGCATACTTTCAACCAGAAAAGGGATTCCTCGTAAAAATGCCTTGGGGTCCTTCATGTGCTTCATTTGTTACTTATCCATCAAGTTTAGCTGAAGATGATCAGACAAAGCATATTATTATCGGTCCAACTGATCCTACAGGAAATTATTGGTTTCCCCAAGATTATTTATCAATTGGTATACCTATTAAGATTGCTGAACGGATGGCTAACGATTATGACGCTTCATTCATTACGAAACGTACAAGTGTGGCTTATCCGAAAAAGCGAGAGAAATAATGATGAACAAACCTAACCTACAACTTATTATTTTATATAAAGACTAATAAATAACATAATTGGTTGAACTTTATATTTATAATTTTTAGACTAAAAATTAATAATACAAATATACCTTTCAGCCTTTAAAAAAATGAGATTTTAACTTAACTTATGATGGAATAGGAATTTTAAAGTAATTCATATGTTCTTTTAATATTTTCATAAATTTTTAGAGGATTCAAATCATAAATTCATTAACTGGGATCAACTTATAACACAATGGGAAAATGGAATGGTAAGTTTGTTAGATTTTATTTTTAATGCAATCATAGTTGCGATAATAATAACTCTTATTTTGGTTTTTTATAGAGTTGTAATATTTATAGTTCGGCGTGGAACAAGAAAGCAAAAGATACCGCTTGAAGCGACAAACGGGATTAAAATTACTGTCCGCTTAATTACGATATTATTAATCATTATCGCCTTAATTACATTTATCCCTGGTTCTTCTTCATTTCTGATTTCTTTCTCATCAATCACAGGACTTATAGTAGGTTTTGCCTCAACCCAGGTAGTAAGTCAATTTATCTCAGGAATTTACTTACTTTTATCAAGACCCTTTAAAGTTAACGACTTAGTAAATATTAATAATATTGATGGTTTGATTTTAGAGATAGGACTCAATTTTACTACACTTCAAATGTTTAGTGGAACCATTGTTAAGATCCCAAATAAAACAATTTTAGATGCGGATATCCAGAAATATACACTTGAATTAACTCCAGAAATTATGAAGGATATTGGTTCAAGTATTAATATTCAAAGTTTAGAATTTAATAAAAAGAAAATTTCAAAAGCGAAAAATAAGAAGTCTAAAAAGGGAAAAGCGCAAAAATTTAAGTTAAACAACTTAAAAAAATTAATGAAGAATACTGAAATAATTAGGTATACTTTTGAAATTGCTGTAGATTTGGATCAATTGCCTGAAAAAGTGCTTAAAGGAGTGAATGAAGTATGTGACAGGTATAAAAAAATTTACCATTATCGCCCTCAATTCATTATAACCAATTTATATTGGCGTGTGCATATTCGATTTAAAATTTATTGTCACCATCCCTTTATAATAATTAAAAATCATTCGTACTTCATTCGGGAATTAATGATAGCAATTTATGGAGGGGAGTAAAATGTTTTATATGTTTTTCCAAGGTTCTGGAATTAACCTATTTGAAGATTTTTTATTTATGTTAGGTTATTTTAACTTATGGGGATGGATAATCCCAATCATGGGATTAATTATCCTTGCTGGAAGTACTGCTGCTATTTTAATTATATATAAGGTTATTGTAAAAATTTTAAATCGGAGAATAACCTTACAAGGATCTAGTCCTGACGTATATAATGGATTAAAATTTCTTATTCGCCTAATTGTAGGAATTATAATAATCATCTTTGTAATGAATTTTCTCAATATCCAATCCAGCTATTTAATAATAGTAACTGGTATTATCTTGAGTGCAATTTCATTTGCATCAATGAATGCTATTACTAATTTTATAGCGGGAGTATGGATATTAGTGGTACGTCCCTTTACTCTTGGTGATTACATTACAATAAATGGTACAGATGGTATTGTTATTGAAATTTCTCTTAATTACACAAAATTGAAACGTATAGACGAAACTATTATTCTCATACCAAATATCAATTGTATTAACACAAATATTATTAATCATTCTATATCCAAACAATGGTTAACACAAGAGATTAAACATTTAGAGCAAACGAAAATCGAACTTGAAAGCTATATAATTTTTAATTGAGCCTTATTGGCAATTATATGGGGCTGATTTTTATGTTTATTATCGTTTTATCCTTTTAACGCCAGATCCGGAATTTTTAATTCGTTATCAATCTGAATTTATTAAAGATATTTATAAAGCTATTTATACCAATTCGAAATAGGTCTTTATTCTCAAAATTATTCTACTTATTTAAGTATCTTCTCATAAGAAGTGAACATCTAATAATTAAGATTATATATAAAAAAAGGCAAATTCTCTTATTAATTAAAATGATAGATAAAATCTAATGACTATTTTAGATAAATCCTATAAATCAAAATCTTCCTCAGTTTTTCGAGTAAATCCAGTTTTCCAATTTCTTTTTTTACCTATTATGTATCCGATTACGGCACCTAAACCACATGATGGAAACATTAGACAAAGTGAAGGGATTCCTCTTAACATTAATAAAGAACTTCCAATGAACCATATAAAAATCCCTATAGTAAATCCCCCAAAATCTACGATATATAATATTTTTGTCATAATTTTTTGGTATTTGGATTTCATTAGTAAAACAACAATTAAAGCAACAACGGTGAGAATTGTAGATATAATTGCTATGGCAAAAATTAAAATTCCTATGAAAAATAACATCCAAGCAACTAAATTCCAACCGGCTATAAAGCCATTAAAAAAATAAGGTAGTGTTTTTTAAAACTTTTCCAATATTGCTTGCTTTTTTCTTTAATACTCATAATTTTCCATTATTATATCTAATTAAATTTAAAAAGACAAGAACTCATACAAAGCCCGGGAATTAATTCATTTTTATCATATAGCTTAAATAACATGATAAGATTACCTTAAAGAGAAATAATTATTGTTATTTTGCTTTATTTTCAATAGATAGTTTTTTGCCTTTATCGGTAGATTATTAATTATATATAAAATTAGTTATTTAAAACTAAGGATATCATTCGCAAATTCTTCCCAAATGTCGACCATTTTGTCAATTTTTATTTTAATTATATAAAGAACTTCATTTAATTAAGATAAAATAAAAGGTTTAATATCTAGTTCTTTTTGGTATATTTGAAATTTTTGATTGATTAATTCTTGTTCATCTGTTTGCTAAGGGTGAAGCTTATATTATTAATGATAATCTCCAATAGCATAGCTTTGAATGATTAAACATTTGACTATTTTCTCAATTTTAAGAACACTATCAGATATTTAAGAGAAAATAGAAGAAAAAATAAGAGGAAAATTATTGTATTGCTAAAATAAATAAATATAATCTGAAGAATCTAAAGGATGCTTTACATGAGTGCTACATATTTTAATTTTTCTCAGAATTTTGAGTAAATCTAGTTTTCCAGTTTCGTTTTTTACCGATCGCATATCCTAATAAAACTCCCAATATAAGAGAGATTAATATAAGGTAGAGTGAAAGTGGTCCTTTTAACATTGGAAAAGGGGCCCATGGGGCAGAAATAAACACATACATAGAAATACCCCACATTAAAAAACCTAAAACATATCCTAAAAACCCTACATATACTATCTTAGCCATAGTTTGCTTGTGTTTCGATTTCATTAATAAAATACTAATAATTAGAAGAACAGTGAAAAGCGTAAACATAATTGCTGGGTGAAGACTTATAATTCCTATGAAAAATAACGTCCAATTAATTAAATTTACACCAGCTATAAAGCCACTTGTAAAAATATAGTGGTATTTTTTAATGCTTTTCCAATATTGCTTAATCTCTTCTTTAATACTCATAATTATCTCTTATTTATCTAATTAAAACTAAAAAGGCAAGAACTCATTCATAGAACTTAAATAACATGATAGTATCCTAAAGATTTCTAATTATAGTTACTTTGCTCTACTTTCAATAGTCAGTTTTTTGCCTTTATCGGTAGATTATTAATTGAATGTAAAATAGGATATTTAAAGCTTAGGATATCACAAATATCGAATATCTTGTCTATTTTTATTAAAATTATATATAAAACTTCATTAGATTAAGATAAAATAAATGGCTCAATACCTAATTCTTTTTGATCTCTCTGAAATTTTTGGTTAATTAATTCTCGCCCATCTGTTTGCCAAGGGTGAAAATAAGGTTTTATATAACTTTTAATTTTAAATAATAGACCTCTTATTACACCGCCTTTCCCTATTAAGTATTTTCTGAAACTACGACGATGTTGTCGATCCCATATTCCATCCATTTTGAGTAGATAGCGAAATCTGATGTAAATACCCAATGCGAGTTCAAAAGTCACATATAATAAACCAAATAAACGTCCAATATAATTACCAGAAAGAGATTGATATAAATCATAACATACGCTTTTATGTTCCAATTCTTCCATTGCATGATAGAGAAGGAGTCCTCGGAAACTTTTCATTGAATCGGTGAGAATTCTGGGTTTTACATGGGTAAATAAAAATGTAAGTGACGCTGTATAATGCTCTGCTGCAGCGGTAAGAGCTAATCGTAAAATTGCGGGTGTATGTTTCCTGAACCATATTCGAGCGGCCCTTAATTTATCATCATATTCTGCCATTTTCCTATATCCTTTATCTATAAGTGCTGTGGTCCAGATTTTATGTTGTAAACTATGATTTGTTTCTTGTCGGATGAACTTATCCATATCCTTCTTGAGTTGATCATTTAATTTTCCTTTTTGAACAAGTTGACTTGCCCCATCTAAAGCTGCTTGGATAAAAAGCTTTTCTCCTTCGGGAAATGTTGCTTGGAGTGCATTGAAAAAATGAGTTACTACAGGATCTTCATTATACCAATAATTTGTATGTTTAAGAGGAGATCGAGTATCAAATTTTATTTTCCTTACAATTATGTGCAAATTCTCTGGGCGGAGAGGTTTAGATCTCATCATAATATATTTAATTTATCATTTTTTAAGAAAAATGTAAATTTAAACCTAAGTGTAATAATTTAAAGGGTTTAGAATGATAATCAGTAAATATAAAAAATTGTGAAGAGTTTTTTATGATCTATTTTAAATAGCCTTTATCCTAGTTTTCATTCTAAGGTTGATTTCACAGTTTTTTTAAAATCAACAGTGTTTTCCATTCTTCATTAAAAAGTATGGTAATTGTTGAGTAACATTAAGTTTTCTTGCGGAAATATTTTACGGGAATCATTATTAATATACATTCAAGCAATAAACAAAATGAAAAGAAAAGATAGCTAAAGTTACTATCTTTTTAGATTTAGATATTTTACTTCATTTATATTATTTAAGGATCCAAATATGTAAAATAAGTTGCCCAGTTCTTACCTTCGAAATCTAAACCATCAGCCCAAGCAGTTTCAGTTTGAAAGATCGGAGTACATTCTAAACCTACATCTATGAATGTGACTTGAGTAATAATTACTTGCTCTCCAGTTATAGGCGCGAGAATAACGGCAATAGAGTCTCCACATCCGGGTACAAAACCCTCCCCGTTAGCAAAAGCATTGGTTAAAATTTCATCAACCCGACATTGACTCCATACACCTAAACCACTGGCTGATGGATTATCTTCTACTAATTCCCAAATCGCACGTTGAATATCTCCATAAGTATAAATACCATCACAACCAGAAGGTTGACCAACTAACTCTTGATTGATAATCCAGTTCACGAGGTCTAAATTCTCTGGATATTCAATCAATCCTACGGGAAGTAATTCATAACTAGAATATACACTAGAGTTATATGGTGTATTTTGATATATAACATGATCAGTATCTATGCACCAACCCTCGTAAGTTCCGGTAAAGGGGTCACCAGTAATAGTAGTCACGGGGAAGTAAGCAGGTCCTCCAGCATAAGGATACATCACACTCATTATTACATGATCAGGTAATGCGTTACTAAATTCTTCCATAGATGGAGGGGAATATCCAATAATTTTTTGTACTACAGCGTGGGCTGCTACATAAAGTGTGGTCCAATCATCAGGTAAAGGAATGGTATAAATGAAATTTTGAATTGATGGATCATGATAATCTATATAATCAAAATGTCCTGGAATAGGATTGTATTTCTTAGTTTGTGGGATACCATCTAAGGTCGTAGCGACATGTAGATGCGTTTCAGTCATAAACCAACCATCATTAGTTACATAATTTATATATAGATAATCCATATCATTCCAAACTATAAGGTCACCCACATCAATAGCGCTCTTTTCGTTTCCTCCACCTGCAATTAAATCAGTCACATAGGGATGAACATTAATAGTCGCTTGCGGAATGTCCACATAACCGATGTAGTTATAGTCAACATCATAATATTTTACAATTGCCTCTCCTTCCACTTCAACAGGAAGATTCATACCATAAACGGTTGACCATACAGAAAAGTTTAGTGTTACAATTTCATCCGCTGATAAATCTGGATCAGAATCACCCGAATAGAGACCAATGTTATTCCAAATAAGCGTTGTTGTTCCATCAAGATTAGTACTAATGCTGTCCGGGAGAATGTTGAAATTAGAATGTCCTACTATATAATCTTGGGTTACTTCTATAACATCAACATAATGTGGTATCGTACTTGTTACTATCTCTTCATAGATTGCGGCATAAATTGCTAGTAAGTTTTCATTACTAGGGGAAGAGTAATGCTGACCACCCGTAGCTGCTGCCATATCTATTAATGGACCCATAGAGACATAAGGTCCAAGCCCGATTGAATATATGACGTACCCTTTACTTGCAGCTATATCTGCCTGAGATCCAGCATTACCTGAATAAGTATAAGATCCCACTCCATCGGTTAAGAATATTATTATTTCACTGGATGTACTGACACGAGTATTGGCATTAAGCATTGCAATCGAATAAGATAAACCTACATTAAGATTTGTTCCTCCCGAACTATCTACATTATCAATTTTATTCTTTAATAATGCAAAATCTGTGGTAAGACCATATGTAAAATCGATTCCATCATCCCAACTTACTACTCCTCCTTGATCTCGTGAATTATCCATTTGATCAACAAAAAATTTTGCTGCTGTACGGCGTAAGCCAGAAGGATCACTCGAAATCATACTTCCAGAACTATCTATAGCAAACACTACGTCCATTGGCGTGATTGTTGTAGAAGTACCTCCAGCGCCCGTTACCTCAATATTCACTGTTGTTTGTTTAATACCTTCTCCAAAATATATATCTTCAGGCGTAACATTTTTAGTGACAGTGGGTTGTTGAACTTCTACTCCATTCGCTTTCACAAAAAATGTGAAAGAAAATGATAACAAACCAATAATTGCTATAACCATTATTAGCTGTTTTTTATTCATGGTCCTTTCCTCATTTTAGTCCTTTTATTTTTTTATTGAAGAATATAATCCATAATCTGATCTATAAGAATTTTATTTACACAATATATGATTTCAGCATAAAATTTTTACAAAACCATCATATTGGATTGGATCTACGACCGATTAGGATCAAAGTATACTAGATAGAGTTACATATATAAATCTTTACATTTTTGTCAAAAATAATAATATTGTTTAAACACTCTATACGTTCAATTCATATTAGTTTCATACCATTATATAAAGAAATTCTCTTAAAAAAACGATTTGTATAGATATTTTAACATAAAAACTCTTTTTGCAAACAAGAGACCATTTCTTATAAATAATTTCATATAATTTTAAAATATAGATTTTTGAGCTTATTTAGAACCTGATTTATTAGGTATAAATCTAATTAAAAATAATGCATTTGATTCATCGTCGACGCTTACTTAGGATAAAGAAAGCTACAGACAAGGATAAAATCAAAAGTCCTCCAAAGCCGAATATTTCAACTAAGAACCAAGAATTTGATTCATCACTTCCAGGAGGATCTATATGAAACTGAATGACATCATTTCCACCCATATAATATGAATTCTCTGAAAATTCCACCCATGCTTGCACTGTATAGACACCCTTTGGAAAATCATCTTTTAAGTCATTTATGGTTGAAATTGAATCCCAATGAAAAAAACCGTTGAAATCATAAGACATCGAATCTTCTACTTTAACTACTCCATTATCATCTAGTATTCTTAAGTGGATATTAAAGCTATATTCTTCAGTTGGATTCATTAAGAAATTTTCTTCTAGATCAAATACTTGAGCAGCCACCGATATCTTTATCTTTTCTTTTTCGAGATAATCAAACTCCCCACTAAGTTTCAATTCTGCTAGACGAAATACTTCTACTCTGAAATTTTTAATATAAGAGTTCATATTATCATCGGTAATTGCTATATCAAGAGAATGTAGTCCTGGTTCTAACAACTCAGTGGTCATTACGACAGTTTCACTGAAAAACACAGTTTCTACACCCATCTTGCCCTCGTTATATGTAGTAATTAGAGAAAAACCCGGATCAGGATTTACAAATGGTTGCCAACCAACATAAAAAATATTTGAAGTATCATAAGCTTTTATAGTTCCTATAACTTGCGTTGACCGGGTGTATGTCATTGTAGTTTCCTCAGGAATCGAATCATAAATTACCATAGGTGGCATTGTATCTTTTAGATATACGGGATAAAACCATTCTTCTGCTAATGGATTCGGTTGAAATCCATCGAATCTGTTATGATAAGCAATGTAGTTTTTCGGTGTGTAGCCCCAACAAAAAGGATATTCATCTACTAAAATTTGTTGGATTTGATCATAGAGATCTTCTCTTGACACTGGATCCAGATCACTAAGGGCCATTTGTAACAAATCTTGAAAGTTATCATCAATATGCACCTGTCCAAGATTCCATCCCCCATCATCAGCAAAAAATGAATTGACATAATTGGAGGGATCGTCATAGTCTGCTAACCAACCACTCCAAAATAACTCCAGCAAATCTTTATCCGCTACCGCTCTTCGGAGGAATTCACTATAATCAACATATTCAGCCAGAACACTAACACCAATCCGTTTAAGATCATCTTGTAAAGAATATAATACATTCATTCGAAGATCATCAGAACCCCACCAATATATAAATTTTAATTCGCGGAATGGATTATCAAGCGCTTTCTGTACCCATTCTGCTTCAGTCCATGAAACGGATTCTGGAGGGGCAATACCTGCTTCAATTAGAGCTAATCGGGCGATTTCGATATCTGTTTCGGGAACTTTATATTCCTTAGCATATAAAATTCCTTGCGGAAGAGGTGATTTTAATCTCACAGCTTCACCTCCTGTAAGATCTTCAATGACCTCATTATAATTAAACGTATATGAAATAGCTTTTCTTAGCCCTTTTTCTATTAACATATTATTCATTCCAAGATAAAATATTGTTGTGGTAAAACCCGCATCAAAAAGGGTAATATCTGAACTTTCTCTAATGGTTTGAAGCATTGAATAATGTGGAGTGCTTATATAGTCAATTATTCCATCTAATAAAGCTTCAGTTCTCTCAGTTGGGTTGGGTATAATTGAAAAAATTAATTCATCAATATTAGCTTGTCCTTCTCTATAATTTTCATATGAGTGCAGTCTTACTTCTACATTTTGGATATATTCATCGTAAACAAAAGGACCAGTTCCAACTAAATCTCCTGAAAGTGTATCAATATATTCATCCTCGGGGGTTGCAGAGCGAGACATGATTCCAGAGCCAGGAAAACACAACAATGATAAGAATGGAGCATATGGTCTATTTAATGTAAATTCTACAATATATTCATTTTCCTCAAATTTCTGCACTGTATCAATTATCGGTGTACCATCAGCCCATTGATAAAGTGATGTGAATTGAGGATGTGGAAGTTCTGAACTTGTCATAAAGTTGAAAAGTCTATTGAAATTCCATGCCACTGCAGTAGCGTTAAATGGGGTACCATCATGAAATGTAACGCCTTCTAAAAGAGGTACTCTATATATTAAGCCGTCACTAAACCATTCACCATAATCTGAAGCTAATCTTGGAATTATTGGCAATTCTGGATTTGATAAATCATAGGCAAATAATGTTTCAACAACCTGATCAATGACATCTACTGAAGCACTATCCCAAGCATTATGTGGATCTAAATCTTGAACCCCTGCAGCAGTCCCAAATCTTAATGTAATGGGGGCTTGAGAACTACTAGG
Source organism: Promethearchaeota archaeon (assembly GCA_037386725.1). GTDB lineage: Archaea > Asgardarchaeota > Lokiarchaeia > Sigyniarchaeales > SOKP01 > JARRLT01. The sequence goes on along the minus strand of JARRLT010000089.1, from coordinate 26,546 downwards.
AATATCACGTGTTAAAATATCATTTTTTAGATTCTTTTTTATCATAATTGAAAAAACATTCATGGAAATTTATCGTGTCTTAATTTCTCGTTTCATTATTCCATAATTTTATGCATTCTAAGAAAAATTTTATAGAAACTTTGAATTAAGCGATATAGTTTAAAAAACGCTAACACATTGGATCAAAATTCAATTATGATAGTTTTAAATTATTATTTCGGAATATTTAACATTTTTGTCAAATTTAGATAAGATGAATTAAAATGAGATTTTTATTTATGGACAAAATTTAATGATTAATTATTTATTTACGTAAATTTGAATACTTTATAATAGTTTTTTTGACATTAAATTCGGTTTATTCATATCAAACTCGTCATTTACATTTAAAAGTCATTATGATGAGATACAGGAAAATAATGAAATGGGGAAATTAATAATTTTAAACATTAAACATTTTAAAAAGATTGATAATTTAGAATTTGTCAATTGGATTGAACTTTAATTTAGAAATCTAATTTTTGGGCTTATATTAAAAAGAGGTATTAAAATTTTTCTGCTAAAAATATAATCATAATCAAGATTAAAATTCTCACTTGAACTAACGTTTTTCTTTATAAACCATATAAACAATATTTAAATATTTAATTAGAAACTATTGAATTATGATAAAGAGTGTAAATCCTGCTACTTTGGAATTAAATGGGGAAGTAGAAGAAACTCCTGTAGAAAAAATTGAAGATATTTTCAAAGAGTCTCGACTCGTACAAAAGAAATGGGCAAAAATTTCGATTGAAGAAAGGGCTAGACGTGTTGTAGAAGTAAATAAAGTCATTTCTGAGCAATTTGAAGAGATTTCTCTCTTAATTAGTAATGAAGTGGGAAAACCCCCTTCAGAAGCATTTGTTAGCGAAGTTTATGGAGTAATGGATTCCACATTTCATTATTATTCTACCGCAGTAGATACTTTGGGAAAAGTAAAAGAAATTCCCTTAAACTTCTATGAATCACTTGATAAAAAGAGTGTCATAGTACGAAAGCCAAAAGGCGTAATTTGTGTGATTGGTCCATACAATTATCCTTTTACAATCCCTTTTCAACAAATTGTTCAGAGCTTAATAGCTGGAAATAGTGTTATATTTAAACCTTCTTCAGATACAGTTTTAGTAGGGAAAAAGATCCAAGAAATTTTTGACACAATTGATTTACCTGAAAACTTGGTGCAAACCGTTTTTGGAAGTGGCTCTAAACTAGGAAATCCATTAATTGATAATGCAGATAAAGTAATTTTTACAGGAAGTACTGCAACAGGAAAAAGAATTATGCAACGAGGAGCAAATACATTAACGGAAATCTCTTTAGAACTTGGAGGAAAATCTGCTATGATTGTATTTCCGGATGCAAATCTTGAAAGAGCAATTTTAGCTACTCGATGGGGTGTATTTACCAATTCAGGACAAGTATGTGCTTCAGTGAAACGATTATACATACATTCAGAGATATATGATGACTTTATTGAAAAATTAGTACAATTAACTAAAGAATTAAAGCAAGATATTCCAATAAAACCAAATGTAGACGTTGGAGCGATGATAAATGAAGAACAATTAAACTGGGTTGATAATATGGTCCAAACAGGTATTGAAGAAGGGGCTAAAGTTCTAATTGGGGGGAGAAGAAATCCGAATTTTAAGGGGTATTTTTATGAACCAACGATTTTAGAAGCAAGTAGTAATAAAATGAAAATAGTTCAAGAAGAGATTTTCGGACCAGTCCTTGTAGTGCTAAAATTTGCTAATCTGGAGGAAGTTATTGATATGGTTAATGATAATCAATATGGTTTAACTTCTTCAGTTTGGACTAATGATGTAGATAAAGGAAAGAAAATTGCTGAAGAAATCGATACGGGTTCGGTAATGATAAATGAAGTAGTGTATACTTTCGCTTTAGCGGCAACCCCTTGGGGAGGTACTAAGAATTCTGGAATTGGTAGAACACATGGAGAATTAGGCTTTTATGAGGTTACAAGACCCTTACATATTAATATTGATCGTTATAAAGAACCAGATCTGTGGTGGATGCCTTATAATGAAGATTTTAATGAAATTGTGGATAATTTTAAAAATATAGCTAGAAGTCTTGTAGTAAAATAACTACATATCAATGGTTGATAATATATCCTATAAGGATTAATAGAAAAACAATTATACTATAATAATCATATTTCTTTTGGTTAGAATTTGCCATAAGTATCTAAATTTTATTGAGATAAATTCATTTAGATATGTTTCACGGTAAGTGAATGATAAAATTATATCTTCTAAAATATGAAATTTTTTTAATTTTTGATTTGAAAATATTAGTTATTTTATACTTATTTTTATGAGGAATTATGCATAGGCTTAAGATTTTTATTATTTTTAATTAACTATGGAGAGAGAGGAAGCCTTATTTGGAGCAGGCTGTTTCTGGGGTATCGAAGCTAAGTTCTCAAAGATAAAGGGGGTCATATCAACAACCGTTGGGTATAGTGGTGGATGGTATGATAATCCAACATACAAAGATGTATGTTTTATATTCACGATCCCACAACGATTAATAGACAAGGTCCCGATATTGGAAGTCAATACAGATCCGTAATATTTTATCGCAATGAAAGGCAAAAGGAAATCGCCCAAAGAGTTATACAAAACTTGGAAAGCTCTGACAGATTTAAAAAACCTATAGTTACTGAATTAAAATTAGCTAAGGACTTTTACAAAGCAGAAGATTATCACCAAAAATATCATGAAAAGCACAGTAGAGGTTTTATATCTTAAAATCATTGAATAAGAATGCTTGAATCAGAAATTGTACGTAATGGTTATAATAAAATCGCACTTAATTATTATGCAAATAGGGATTTAACAAAATTTTATCCTGAATTAGAACGTTTTTCTGAACTATTACCTGAATATGGTCATATCTTAGATGTTGGAACAGGTATCGGTGTACCTACCGCGAAATTTCTAATTGAAAAAGGTTTTAAAGTTACCGGAATTGATATTTCAACAACAATGATACTTCAAGCAAAGAAAAATGTCCCAGAAGCTAATTTCTTGGAAATGGACGCATTACATTTAAATTTTGATGAAAATACATTTGATGGAGTCATCTCAGTCTATACTTTATTTCATATTCCTAGAATTAAACATGAAAATCTTTTTAGAACTTTTTATAAGATCCTTAAACCTAAAGGAATTTTAGTTATCAATTCCGGAATTTCTGAATCAGAAGGAATAATTCAATTTTTTGGAGTTCCAATGTTTTGGAGTAACTTTTCTCCTAAAAAGACACTAAATTTAGTTGAAAGAGTTGGATTTTCCATCATTTTCGAAGGTGTCTTAAAAAGGGGCGGTGAACTTCAATATTGGATTTTTGCTCATAAATAATTCATTCTTTATAACTTATAAGATTTTCAATTTACTATTTCTAAAGAAAAAATAGAACATAAATAAAATGAGGATTTAATATTATATTAAAATTATATTAAACAATTCATTTAATATTTAGAAATATGAAATTTATAGATCTATCTATACCAATAATTAATCCCGAAGAAGAAGTATTTGATCCTCCATTAACTCGACCAAAGATAGAATATACCGATCATGATGAGGGTGCTAATCAGATAGGATTTGTCTTTCCTCGATTAAAACCAGATAAACATCTTCCAAATGGAAAATTGATCAATTTCCTCTAGAATGGGGAACAGGTCCTTTAGTGGTTTTAGATTGTACTGATTTTGAAGAGGGCTATGTAATAACACCTGATAATGTGGATAAGAAATTACGAGCAATAAACCATAAACTGACTGAAGGAGACATTTTATGTGTTCATACAAACGCTCCTGAACATTATGGAACTCAGAACTATATCAATTATGGCATCGGAGTGGGAAGGGAAGCGACTCTACATATTCTAAGACAAGGAGTTCATGTTGTTGGAATTGACGCATGGAGTTGGGATGCTCCTTTTTCAATAACAGCTAAAAAATGGAAAAAATCGGTAAGAGCAAAACAACCTGATACATCCCTAATTTGGGAGGGTCATTTTGCTGGTATTGAACGAGGTTACTTTCAAATGGAAAAGATGTATAACCTTGACAAAGTTCCTCCTACTGGTGCTACAATATACTGCTTTCCTATAAAAATAGCAAGAGCAAGTGCAGGTTGGGTAAGAGCTGTTGCCACAATACCAGATTAGTAAAAAATATAGAAAAATAAAAAAATAATCACTAAATTTTATTCTTTAAAGATCTCGTCTATTAACGTATCTGAATCTTCAAAAGGACTTAATGATCCGCTCCAATCAGTAAGTGTATCTTTATGCTTCTCTTCAAATACATGTACAAACTTTCTTAATTGATTCCTAACTTCAGAAGTTTCATTTCCTTTCACAAATAAAGCACCGAAAATATTTTCTCCATATTCAATAAGAATAGTAATATCTCCATGATCGATCTTTTGGAGAGCTTCGCTACTTTTTGTTGCTTCCTTTACAAATGATGTTATTGCCGAAAACATCCCTGATATTAGTCCTGCATCTTGCTCTCCCTCAGAATCTTTGGAAAATTTAAAATCAAAAACCCCTCTCCCATCGTCGTATATAATATATAGGCTTTGTTTTTCAACAGTTTCGAAGTTATAGCTAAATTCAGGTACCCAAAGTTCTATAAGTTTATTCTTATACAGATATTTAAGAGTATAGTAGAGCCTTTCATTCTCTTTAGGATTGGAAGTTTTTAGGGAAGTGAGTAATTTATTTTCTTGAATTTCTTGTAGAAGTTTTATAACTTCCTCTCTAACATGTTCCAAACCGGTATTTGATTCCTTTTGGTATTTAGATATTAAAAATCTATTTCTATCCTCATTATATTCCTCAGTAGTAACATAATCTTTCATATCGGAATAAAATATTTTCTCCATCACTTTACCTTCGATTGGAATATTCTTTATCATAATTTTTTTCCTAATATAATAGATAATTAAACTCCAAATCAAAATTGAGAAGATATATCGACTATAAAGGTAGGGAATCGCCAAAATCCCCAATATTCCTTCAAGATTCGCATTAAACAAAGCAGTTCTTAGTGTAAAGTACTGTATATTAAATAAATATGTAAAACTAACTTTTCCATTAACCCAATATTCCTCGGGAGCAAAATTAATCAGTGGATACATACCGATAAGTCCAAATAAGATTGAAAAAACAATAATTACAAAAAAGAAACTTAACGCTCCAGAAGAAATACTTTTTGTATATCTAAAACAATAAAACAGAAATATAGGCGTAATGATTATTGGGAGCAAATTCGATGAGATTGCATTTAAGAGAAGCATCAAATCTAAACTGGCAGAATTGAGAAGAGATGGATTTGTTGAACTAAATAAGGAATTATTAATCAAATAGTCTTTATAAGCATCATTTTGAAATAATAATGTAAAAAGAAAGCCAAATCCAAAATATACAATAAACAAATATATAAAAATGGCAATTAGTCCAAATATAAACCCATAATAAATGCTAGTTTTATCTATTTTCTTAAAATACTCCTTTTTCTTTTTCCACCAGTCAATTAATTTGATAAGAATTAAAATGGAGATTGGTTCAAATATTCTTAAGAACAATATGAAAATGATCGAGCCCATTACTGAATATGAAAAGAAGTAAAATATAATATCAATTGATTCAAGGTTATCGACTAAAAACAAAACAACTGATAACAGAGAGATAGGAAGTCCTACAATAAATAGACTTCTATATGTTTGCTCCCTTACATTTTTTCCAAAACTTCTTCCTTTGAGAGCAATCTTTGAACTTGCAAGCAATTCTATACTAAAAATAAAAACAGCTAAATAAGCAAATAATATTTCCAAAAACCATCCCAAAGCGGTAGTAGAACCTTCGAGAGAATAGGCTTCCAATCCAGTAATTTTTAATATTACCTGTAATAGATATAAGGAAATAGGCAATAAAACCACAATTATTTTTAACATTTCTTTTTCCCTTTTCCAGTCGCTTTTAAGTAATTGACTTTTTATTTGTTGGAAGAGACCACTTTTATATTCATAAGATAGCTTAGATAAATTCTCAGAAATCGAGCCTTCTTCTTTTCTTAAGCGATTTAAAACCATTATGAAGGTAATAAAAGGAGCTAAAAAGAAAATAAAAGGTAGTGAAATTAATGGATATTGAATAAACTGCATAACAAGGGTCATAAAATGAATCGGTATATAAGCTAAACTTATTGTTTCTCCATTTATTCCGAGTGCCAATTCATCTGGAGAATTCTCTGGACCTAACTGAAAAATAAATGGCAATACCCAATATATTAGATAAAAGACAATTATACCAACTATTATTCTAAGGTATAGTTTACCAATGGCTCTTTTTCTAATGAAGAACCATGGAATAGCTATTATAATAAGGGGGAGCCCATTAAAAAGGAGCGTAAATATTACTTCAAGTATTAATGACGCCATTTTGATCTTATTTTTTTATTAATTAAAATTAAAGATATTTTAAATTAAATGTATTAATTTAGAAATATAATAGTTTAGGTTTATTAGAAATTTGCTTAAAATTAAAAATGAAAGATAAAAAAATTGGTATTGTCACTGATTTACAATTTGCCGAAAAAAACGAACCCCCTTATCCCAAACCAACTTTCTTTTCTTTTGAACATCCGTTTCGAATTAAGTCAATTCTTAAATTTCTTGAAGATAATCAGACGTTTGAAAAGCCTTCTATTATCAAGCTTAATCCTCTCAATATAGAAGATTCGATCCTAAAATTGGGGCATTCCAATTATTATATTAATACAATTAAACGCCTTTCCAAGTTTGGAGGAACAATTATAGGAGAAGAAAATTATGTAACTGAGGATACCTTTGAAATAGGAAAAATGGCAGTCGGAGGAGCAATTAAAGCTCTTGAAAGCATAATTGCCGGGGAAATATCTCAATCATTTGCATTAATACGCCCTCCTGGTCACCATGCATTAAGAGAAAAAGCAGCAGGTTTATGCATTTTCAATAACATAGCAATAGCAATCAAGTATTTAAGAGAAATACTAGGTTATAAAGAGAAAATTGCGATAATAGATATTGATGATCATTTTGGAGATGGATTAGCCCGTTTCTTTTATGAAGATCCAGAGGTATTATATTTTTCGGTACATGAATTCGATTTCCTTGATGGAGATATAGGTTTTCTGACAGAGTTAGGAGCAGAGAAAGGGTTAGGGAAAAATATTAACTTTCCAATACCGACTTATACCACCGATGAGGAATTTTTTGAAATTTTTAACATCATTACTCCCATATTGAAGGAATTTCAACCCGGATTAATCATTATTGCGGCAGGATTTGATATGCATTTTGCGGATCCCATCGGAAATTGCCTATTAACGAGTAATTCCTATTATAAATTTACTCAAAAGATTCAAGAACTCGCAAATTTGGTTTGTGAAGGTAATTTATCATTTATCTTGGAAGGGGGATATAATATCTTAGCACTTCCAATTTGTGTTCAAGCTGTAATAAATGCCTTGTTGCGTGAACCATTCAAGCAATATCAGTTTGAAAAAAGGGATTTCACACAATATTCAAAGAAACATGAAGTTTTAAAAATAAAGAATTCATTAAAAAATAGGTTAAGTAAATACTGGAATATTTAAAAAAGTGTTAAAGAAAAAGAAGTTCAAATTTATATAATTTCATTCAATCTTAGCGCATAATTTTGAACCGTAAATAATGCGTCTCTTGGACCTACTTGAGGATTTATATAACATATTAAAGCGCCTGTACCTCCTATTGGAATGGGACAAATTATGACATGCCCCTTCCCAGTAATGTTAGTACCAATCTTTCGCTCTTCAGTATTTTCCACAATCATATATTTTACTCCTTGGATTATTATACTGGACATACCCTTTTCTCCTAATCCAAGTTTTATCTCCAGAAGATCATTAATTTTAGGTATATCGTTTGTTAAATCCCAATTTTCAGTTTGAGTGAGTAATTTGCCACCTTTTCCTATTATAGCGACCCCATAAATATTTTGTTCTTCATTTAGTAAATCATCAATAATACTTTCTATGTCAACCATTTTTCCATAAATCGGTGAAATTAATTGGTATTACGTTTATTTAGAAAAGCAATCTTGATGAGTCTCAGGGACAAACGATTATTTATCATCTTTACTCTCATTTATACTTCCTTGATATTCCTAACGAGTCTTTTCCTAGAGTTAGCCTTTAGCACTGCACTTACAGGCATCGCCCTATCGTTCGTACTTATTTTCTTTGGAACGAGCCTATTTCTCTCATTACTTTATGCGTGGATTATCGTTTCGAGGAACCGAAGAACTTGGGCTACGCTAAAATGTATTGGATATACTAATCGTGATATAAATGCTTTAGTTTCTGGGAAGATTCTCTTTACAACATTCTTAGGATTTTTTATCGTCATCGAAGTAATTTTTCATTATACCGCAATCATGGGATATATAACCACAGCGTTTCCAGAACTTCATTATAGAATTATCTTAGTTGGTCTAGGTCCAGTTGTTGGTACCAGCGCTTTATTCATAATTGTTCAAATCATTGCTATTATTGTCGCAAATAGCCGAATTCTCAAGGTAAGACCTATAATAGCATTAAAAAGAGTGGGTGAATAAAAAAGATGCCAGTAGATATGGATACCATGATTGAAGCTATTGATGTAAATAAGGAGTATAGGAGAGCGGGTGCGATAATCAGAGCTTTGGTGGATGTTAATTTAACTGTAAAATCAGGAGAATTTGTAATCGTGCAAGGTCCCACAGGATGTGGAAAGAGCACTCTTCTGAATGTTTTATCCGGATTAGATTTACCGGATAGCGGAAAAATCATATTCGATGGAGAAAATATCGCGAGAGCGCGTGAAGATAGATTATCGCGCATTCGACGCCAAAAAATTGGATTTGTTTTCCAAGATTTTAATTTAATAAACACCTTAACTGCTATAGAAAATGTTGAGGCGTTATTATGGCCAACCGTTTTACGTTCAAAAGAAATTGAAAATCGAGCAATAGCCGCGTTACGTGACGTATCGCTATTGGAACGTAAAGACCACTATCCACCTCAATTAAGTGGAGGAGAAAAACAGAGATGTGCTATTGCCAGGGCAATTATACATCATCCCAGGGTAATATTTTCAGATGAACCTACACAGAACTTAGACCCTAAAAAATAATTTTTCAAAACTTTCTATTTTTATACATTTTTACTATTTTATTACATTTTGAATAGAAATTCATATAGATTTTTCCATAATTGTAATATCCAGATAAGAATAAATGAAAGCTTTATAAAGCTCTATTAAAGACGAAGATATAAATATCTTTGAATTTTTTGTTAATACTAAGAAAATAATATTTAAACTATTTAATCAACTAGAAAGGATTTGGGATAAATGGGCTGGAAACGAGTAATATGTTCGGGATGTTTGGGGATGTTATGTCTTATACCTATGGCGTGGCTAAGTTTTATGATTGGTTTGACAAGTGCAGTAACTGGGGGCTTAATCACAAATTTACAAACTGCATTCACCTCTTTAGGTACTCTCGGTACGATTTTACAAGTAGTTGGGGGAGCTTTCTTAGGAATCATAATGATAATCTTATTTCCTATTCATTGGGCCTTAATTTATCGTCCTAATGATGTTTTTCTTATTTTTGCTCTAATTTTACCTTGGGTTTTATGTTGTTCAATAACAGCGGCAATATTTGCTCATTCTCCGAGAGGTGGATTACATACAAGTCTTGCAATAGGAATTGGCTATATGGTCCCCTCTCTTTTGATGTATGCAATAATACCTTTACTCATTAATAATTTTGCTCCGGGATTCGGAGGTGTCGGAATTGCCGTTTTAGATGGATTGAGTACTGGGCTTACTGATCTTCCTTATTTATTAAATGTATTTTTATCAATATTAGAAGGATGTTTAGTTGGCGCGGTATTTGGGTCCTTTATTGGTAGTTTAAAATATAAGCCTGATGCGGAAGCGAAAAAAACAAAATCTTCCAAGAAAGAAAAGACAGTTGCAATTACAGAGAAAGCGATCTCTACTAGTAATTCCACATCATCCGATTTTTGCGTTAATTGTGGTGCTCTCTTTTTATTATTTTTAAAGCAGTAATTTAAAAAAAGGTTAGAATTTTTTTAGTGCATCCCACGATAGATAATAAAAATTTTATATCTGTAATTTTTTAAGAATTATAATGATTTAGATGTTAGAATCAGCTTTTTAAATTATATTTAGATTTATAAATAATTATAAGGAATTTAAAAAATAATGTCAAGAGAGATAAAAGGTGTACTTGCTTCACGTTTAATAATTTTGATTTCAACTATTTTAGTTCCAATTATCATATTTTTAATTTTTATATTTGTTAATTTTGGATTATGGTACTCCAACGATCCAATCCTAACTTTTTGGATAATCAAGATTGCCACTCCAACCATATTTAGCGTCTCATGGTTGTTTTTTCTTATTCTGTTTGCTAATAGATTTTCTGAGACTATTGATTCCATGGATAGAACTGCAGGTCTTATCCCATTAAGGTTAAAAATCTTTTACGGGATTAATGCATTATTTATTCTGTTAATATTTATATTTCCGATCATAACCCCTGTTATTGGGATCTTAACCTTTGCCTCTTTCGCATGGAGACTTACTACTTTCAGAAAAAAAGAATGGGATTCTTCTGGAATACCAGCTTATACTAAATTTCTGATGGTGTTATTTGCGATCCCCCCTATTTTCGTTACAGTCTCAATTGCTCCGGAATATCTCCAACTTCCTCTGTTTTTATGGCTAAATATTTGGCTTCCACTATTAAACTATATTTTCACTTTCTCATATTCTTTATGTACTGCCTTAGCTATTGGTTCGTTATTTATATTATTAGCAAACAGATTTTTTACATTAAAGTGCTGGAATTTATTCTTTTCGTTTTCTTCTTTTTATTAAGTCTTTATAAATTTGATGTAGTAGACTTATTTTATAACGCAGGCTTTGTAATCGTTTTGCTTGTATCCATTGTGAATTATTTCTCTGGAAAGCAACAAAATAAGAGCTTCAGAGGCCATGTCTTAGGTTATCTACTTGCTGCTATATTTATGGGTTCAAATTTAATCTTTTTTACAGTAGAATTATCTCAAATCTTGAAAGTAACGAGTTTAGTAGTATTATCGGCAGTTTTTATTATCATATTTTTCTATTCATTTATAAGATTAGATGAAACTAATTTTTAAATTATCATTTTTACTTTCTTTTTTATTTTTAATTTATTTAAATTTTGTTATAATTATTAAGATTAGATTGGTATATCCATTTATATTACTTAGCAGATTGTCTGAATCAATTTCAAGGAAATAAAAGTTTCTACTCTATTAGAAGGTAAATTTTTAAAAAGAAAAACTTGCATTAAGATAGTAAGTTAAAAATTTAATAAAATTAGGTATAAAAAATGAGCAAAATAAATACGAAATCGTTAATGGTCCTTTCAATAGTGTCATTATCGTTAATTTCAATGCCTATTATGGTTATGGGCGCTCAGAATCAGGATGATTCAAGTCCTCTCCAACAACCTGGTCCGGGTTTTATTCAAGGATTTACAGGTGGTTTCGGAAATTTGTTTGCAAACCCATTATTAGGAAAAGGAGGAGAGATTTTGGGTACGATCTTTAAGCTCCTTTTTATGCAAGGGTTAAACTTTACTCATTATGAAATGTTGAATAATGTTTTTGTGTTAAGTGCAACTGAAGAAGAAAACACAACTGGTACGCGTTATTTTAGTGGGGTACCAGAGATTCATCACTTACCTTACGTTGATAATAATGGAACCAATGCTTATAATGATTCATCAATTAATGGATTTGCATATTGTGTAGTAACTAAAACAGGCGGATTTACTTACAATTTAACACAAGGAGCAGGAATCACATTAATTGTATGGGATAATGATAGATCATTTGTAACTGCGGCGGCGAAAATCATAGGTTTTGTGAGAAAAATGCAGAATAATCAATATCAAGATAACCAACAAGCTTTAATTTCTGACGCTGTCTCATTAGCTACTTGGCTACTAATCCATATTAATGATATTTTTACTGGAGATGAATTATTTGTTCTTAATCCTATAACCTGGCAATCTCTTAAGATTAATCCATTACCTGGATCTCAGATCACTAAAGAATGGTTCCAAAGTAAAGATGATTATATAAATAATGGAAATGATATACCTATACCCAACAATTCACCTATTTTATCTGATTGGAATAAAACTGCAGATAGATTAGGAGATAATTATATGCAATGGTTATTAGGTTCACCGAATGCAACAGATTTAGCAGAAACTCATTACACCCAATTTAGTTTTGATATTGTCCAATTTTGGATGAAGACCTTTCATCTTAGCATTGATGTTTCAGCCATCCTTAACGGATTTAACTCCGGAAATGTGAATCTAGCAAAAGCATTTGGAGGGTGTAACATTGAATTTTATTTATTCACACATCATTTAATGGGTGCTTATCTCTATAATGATACTGATAACAATGGTGCTCTTTCTGTCAATTATCAAAAAGTATTGAATAAGACTACTGGAGAACCAATTCAAGTAAATGGAACCGATGTACAAGTCCCCAATATGAGTGAATTAAGAGATCAAATAGTTTTAGCTAAAGTAAATAAATTCGAATTTATGAAGCCTAAAATTGAAGGCGGAAATAAAGTAGTTTGGGGTTTAAATGCCACAGGTGTTCAAGTGGTGCCAGTGCCTTTTGGTGTTGATATAAATTCATATTCAGGAGCACAGAAAGAAAATTTAGATTACATAACTTTCGGACTAACATTCCAACCAAAACTAAGTGATATTATTGAAGTAAACCAAACTGGAGCAAAATATCGGGTTGCGTCTGGTGCAGTAAAATTAAATCAAGAATTCGCTCCATTGAATGGTGATGGACGTCCTAATAATGTTAATAATACTGGATTAGATATGGCCATAATTTATATTTCTACAGTATTTCATTTTCACTTAAAAGTCACTCAAACTACACAAAATAATCAAGAACAATCCATTCTCAATACAACCAAGAGCTATGATGCTCGGGATCACAAATTAATGATAGGAGATTATTTACATCAGAATTTTAAAGATTATGTCAATTTTGTTGATATAGCGGGTCCGTATTATGAATATGGAAATCAAACAAGTAATTTACATACAGCACATGCCTCTACGAGCATTATTCCGTTAGCGTTATGGCAAGGTCAAAGAGATCAATACAAAACCTTTCAAGATGTAAATCATCAACAAACTGTCGCGCAGAATGTAACAATCAATACGGATGTGAATGTTATGCTTTATGCAGTTTGTTATCCTGAATACAATGGCGGTAATGGAATTTGGAATGACCCCACCTTTTCTGTTTACATGGTCTTCCAAGCGAAAGGAGTTTGGGCGATAGTTTTCCTTATTGCGGGTGTCAGTCTATTTGGTGTAGCGACAGTATTGATCAAACGATATGAAAATAAACCTCTTTTAATCAATTTTGAAGAATAAAATAGGAGAAAGCTATTAAAGAAATAGCAACAAATAAAGTATATATATTATCCAAAATGAATTATGTATTAATGTTTGCTTATGCGAAAATAAATCAAATATTAAATCAAATAACAAGCTAATAATAATAGAAGGTGGAAAAAAATGCCTATTAAAAAAGATGATAATTACCAAGTCAATGAAAATAAACGCTGGTTCCAAAAATGGTGGCCAGAAAGTGTTCCTAAAAACACAAATTTCGAGAAGAAAACTATTAATGATATGCTCGATGAGCAAGTAGAGAAGTATCGGGATAGAAACATAATTTGGTTTTTAGAAACATGGGTAACTTATGGAGAATTTCATGAATATGTAAAGAAATTAGCTACTGCTCTACATGATTTAGGGATTCGAAAAGGTGATGTTGTGGCTATGCACCTCCCAAATTCAATCCAATATGTTGTTGGGTATTATGCAATTACCAGGATTGGAGCAATTGCTTCCGGAATAAATCCAACATATCAACCTATGGAAATCTTACATCAACTTGACATTATTAAACCAAAAGCTCTAATTGTTCTTGACGCGCTTTATGAACCGTACATTAAACCGATAATTGAAAAGTCCGGTGTTGAGATCCTTATTTATACAAATGTAGCTGATTTAGCCCATGGTTTGGGAATTAAACGAGCTTTAGGAAAATTACTTAAAAAAATACCTTCTGGAAAGGTTGATCATCCTGGAGCAATTAAGTTCATGGATCTTATGAAAACAAAACCAAACGTTCCTAAAGTTGAGTTTGATGTGAAGACACATCCTGTTACATACATTATGACAGGAGGGACCACTGGTTTGCCAAAAGCTGCGGTCTTATCTCACTTTAATGCAGTTTCTAATGCTCACCAATGTATGCTATGGTTAGGCGGAGAGCAACCAGGAATGGGAAGTATTGGGGTATTACCTTTATTTCATAGCTTTGCTCATACAGTTGTTATGAATACATGCATTAATTATGGAGGATGGATGATGTTATTCCCAAAACCACCATCAACAGAAGAGCTACTTGAAACAATTGAAGAATTGCCATCCCCAGAAGGATTAGTTTATGCGGGAGCGGAAATTCTCTTTAAACGTTTAGCAGAATTTGAGGAGATTAATGAATATCCTGGTGTAATGGGCAAATTAAAGCTATGCGTTTCAGGAGCAGGTCCTTTACATAGACCCGTTAGAGATGCTTTTGTAGAGAATACCGGAGGAAGGATTGTAGAAGGTTATGGTTTAACTGAATCTACTCCCGTTGTTAGCGCTGGTAATTTATTTGGAGAAAGCCCAATTGGTACAATTGGTATGCCAGTCCCAGGAACAGAATGGGGAATTTGGCCAGTTGATGAATTCAGTGACCCTATTTGCTTAGGAAATCCCGATGACACGAACTTCGGAGAAGAACATACTGGTGAGATCTGTGTTCACGGTCCTCAGGTTATGTTTGAGTATCTTAAGAAAATAGATGAGACAGAAGATACGATTAAAGAATATAATGGAAAATTATGGCTCAGAACTGGAGATATTGGTTTTATGAATGAGGATGGAACAATTGAGATAAGAGATAGAAAGAAGCAACTTATTAAGTATAAAGGGTATTCCGTCTATCCCAAAGAAGTTGAAGAGTTGTTAATGAAGCATCCAGAGATTTCTGAAGCTGCAGTTGCTGGAATTCCACACAGTGAATTTGGTGAGGCAGTAAAAGCATGGATAGAATTAACTCCAGGATCCTCATTAAATGTAGAAGAAATTAAAAAATGGGCTGAAGATAATATGACTCATTATAAGAGACCTTACTACATTGAAATCATTCCAGAGGTTCCAAAGGACTTAATTGGAAAAGTACAAAGGAGAATTCTACAAATAAACGATCCCCTTTACAAAGATAAATATGGAGAACCAGAAGAGTAACAATTTTCATTTTTTCTTTTTCTTATATCTTAGTATCTAATAATTTTAGTAACTATTTCCGAGATTAAATGCATAATTTTAAGTTATAATAATTACGTGAGGAGTATAACTCCCAGTTTTTATTAAAGTTTAGCTGTATTTAATATGGAGCCATTTTTTTCTCATTTCGGGATTTTTTACATTTTTCTTGGTTAGAGCAATCCCTTTATCGAGATTTTCGACCGCCAGATCAATATTTCCAATTGCTTTATAGCAAATACCTAACTTGATGTAGGTTTGGAAAATATACCATTCATTAGATCCTGAAATCATGGACTTTACAAACTTTTTAGTCGCTTCTTCATAATCTTCAAAATACATTAAAATTTCACCATAAGTATCATAGTAAACTCCCATTTCAGGATTATTTTTTATAAGCATTTGAATTATTTTTAAGGATTCTTCTTTTTTATTTAAAAATTGTAACCAATAGGCTTTATAACTAAGAAGATCACTGTCTTTTGGGTATTTTTCAATTAAAGATTCTATAAGATCTAGTCCGGGTTTTACCTTTTTCATTCTTTTAAAAACCGTTGCTTTTAATAGCTTAACATCCCTTTCACTTTTAGGGAAATTCTCCAAAATTTTATCCAACAGTTGAATAGCTTCTTGGTATTGGTTAAAATAAATCAGTTGTTTGAGTTTTAGATAATATAAATTAAGATTTTCGGGATCTAGTTCTATTTCTCTGTCGATTTTTTTGGATTTTTCTTTATACTGCTCCTCTAAACTTTTATAACTCTCTGATTCAAAGAGATGTGTAATACCTTGCCATATCAATCCCTCCAACTTATCATAGGAATCCTTAAATTCGTTTTTGGTCTCAATCTTATAAGCTAAGTATTTAATGTATTCAGGAAGAAATGCTTTTAAGTGATATTCCTATCATATTATTTGTCAATAAAGTAGATTTAGTAAAAGAAAACGATATAAACCATAATGAAATTCAAGAACTTGTCAAAAAATATAATTTTATTGGGTATTACATAACTTCTGCAAAAACAGGACAAGGGGTAAAAGAAGCATTTAGAGTGATTATTGACAAGTTATATTATGATTATAAAAATCGTTAACCCCAAGAATAATTTGCTTATATTTGCCTTTTATCTAATAGCTCAATATGATATTTAATATGATATAATAAAAATAACCTATATTTTTGAAATTAATACTAAAACTTACTTTTTTTCAACATAATCTGTGTCAAAGCCTCGAATACATCATCTACATTTTCTCCTGTTTTAGATGAACATTCAATAAAACCACTTAAACCTCGAGATTTAGCAATTTTGATTGCTTCTTCAGATTCAACTTCGCGATCTTCTTCTAAATCAGCTTTCGCTCCCGCAACTAATATTGGAAATCGGTTTTCTGGTTTAACTTCTTTTCTGATTACCATCAACCAATCGTCAATATGAGCGAGCGAAGAGAAATTCGTAATATCATATAGAAATATACCCCCCGCTGCCCCTCGAACATAAGTAGGTAAAAGAAAACGAAATCTCTCTTCTCCTCCAAAATCCCAAATTTGTAATTTTACTTTCTTAGAATCTACTTCCAGACTTTTTACTTCAAAATCTACACCTATAGTCATACTAGATGACTCAAGGAAGAGATTTGTCAAAAATCTATGTGCTAAAGTAGTTTTCCCTGTACCAGCATCCCCAATGATGATAATTTTGAACGTAGCATCGTAACTCATTATTATTTACACTCTTGGGTTTAATTTTTGGATAAGAGTTCTTTTTTTGACAATATATTTAATATTTAAATTTTTCTTCTTATAAATAATTTGAAAGGCGCTATATAAAAACATTTAGAAGCTTAAACTATTTTAATTTTTCCAATATTTTTTTGATATTAAGTTTGTGGATAATATATTATTAAATACCTTCTTTCAACCATGTATCAAATTTGGTTCATTATAAAAAATGAATTATGTATTATAAAGTTAAAGAGGAATCAGATCTAAACAGATTCTGATCCAGAAAATCGAAGGGAAAAAAAGCTTTTTATCGCGTATTTATAGAATATAAACTTTATATAGTATCTTATCATATTTAATATCGAAGTCGAAATTTAAGTTTTAGGATTAGTAGAAGGGATTTTTCTATATTAGATTTAATGATATAAAGTAAAAGATTTTATAGAGAGAACTTGGCTTTATATTAATAAAATGGAAGCGGATGTTTGGTTAATAAAAAAATCTCCAAGAAATATACAATTCTTTGGTAGTATTGAAGATTTTTAATGGTAATATATTTCAAGAGGGATCTATCTCAATTTAATAAATATGGGTACTTAATAAGGTTAATTTATTGGGATGGCTAAATAGTAAGAACCTTCTATTCCTAAATTTATGTTGTTTAAAATCATTGTATAATACTTATTGAAATAATAAAAGAGAGACAATTTCGTGATAGATATAGTTATAGCTATTTTGATTCTAGCTTTGGGAATAATATCCATAACTTTTACAAGTAAAATAGCCGTTAAGCATTCTGCAACCTTAGCTTCAGTTTTAGGAGTTAGTTCATTAATTATCGGGATTACTTTAGTCGCGGTAGGGACAGATATATCCGAAATTTTCAATTCGATCATATCTTGTTATTTAGGACATGGAGATATTGATGTTGGGGACTCAGTAGGGTCTGATTTAACTCAATTAACTTTAGTATTTGGTTTATTACCATTACTCGCAGGATCTTTTAATGTAAAACGAAAAGAGTTCATAATTATCGGTTCTTGCGAAGTGCTTTCCTTAATTTTAATCTTTACAGTTGTAGAAAAAGGATATTTTACCCGGTTTGATGCCTTATTTATGATCTTTAGTTTAATTTTTTACTTGATGGTAATATACAACGTTACGAAAAGTGATATGTTAGAACATGTAAATTTGAGGATGGAAGCAATTGAGAAACATAAAATGAATAAAAAGATTTTACTATTCATTATTGCTAGTTTGGGATTTTTAGGTGTTGCAATAAGCTCTTTTGTGATCATCGAGTCTGTTATGTATATTTCAAGAAGATTATTAGTCCATGAATATATAATTAGTTTTCTTCTCGTCAGTGTAGGTACATCTCTCCCAGAGTTGACAGTAGATTTAACAGCTCTTAGAAGAAAACAGTATAATATTGCAATTGGAGATATAATAGGAAGTTGTATCATTGATTCGACCCTCTCCATTGGAATAGGACAATTACTATTTCCCCAATCTGTTACAGCCAGCTTAGCAATACCCACGATAATATATACTCTAATAGCATCAATTATTATTATAATAGTAGTTGCTAAAAGAGAAGTTGTAGACAAAAAAGCAGGGATTTTTTTCATTGTACTATACGGCCTTTTCTATGTAACTATTCTTCCAATTTGGATATTAGCTTAATTAAGATAAAAAAATTCCTATTCCAAATCCATTTTTACAAAGACTTCAACAGCTGCATTACATATTAACATTTCATTTGATACGTCTCCTAATTCCTTTATTTGGATACAATTTCCGATTAAACCACCCTTTACCGTTTCAATACTCTTTTCTCCAAAGGGTATGGCTTTTAAAACTTTATCCTTATTTATTGATTCAGGATAAGGGGCTCCAATTTTTATATGAACGCTCATTCGTTGTAAATCCTTAGGATTTTTTAAATTGCATATATCAATAAGTCCGGTTAAACAATTATTTGAAATAGCATCTTTTACAGCCTTTATAGCTGCATTTGTACAATTTGAATTATGACCATGTTGATCTACACCCATACCTACTTGGACGACATATCTTTTATAATTATTCTCCATAACAATACCTTGAAAATAAGTTTTAATCTTTAAATAATGATTTATGTATAAATTTAAAAAATTTTTTAGTTTTACTCTTTAATTTTCTGATAATGAAGAAATGAGAATTCGCTAAAGAAGAAATTTACCAATTAGATGAAAAGAATTAGCAATGATTTAAACATAACAGTAATATGATCTATAGATATCTCTAGATTTTTAAATTTCTAATCTGATCTTCCTTAACAAAACCATATAGAAAATTTTTTGAATTATTTTAAATAAATCTTACAAAACCTTATTTATTTTTAATACAACTGAAGAAATAATTTCTATTATGACTCTCACTAAATCGCACCTCGCAAAATTTCTTAGTCAACATATTTCTCATTACTCAGAAGATTAAACGATATATTAAAATATCAAGATGACTTTGGAAAAATTGAGGAAGGTCGCTTGAAAAAATTAGTGAACCCAAAAAAATATGTAATTGAATTTCCTTCACCCAATACAAATAAACCACTTCATTTAGGACATATTCGAAATATATTATTAGGACAAAGTCTTTCTAACTTATTAGAATATAAAGGACATAAATCATTCAAAGTTAATCTAAATAATGATAGAGGGATTCATATCTGTAAATCAATGCTTGCATATAAAAAATGGGGAAATGGACAAGAACCTAATAAAAAGCCAGATCACTTTGTTGGAGATTTCTACGTTAAATATAATGAAATGCTTGAAAAAGATAAAGATCTAGAGGAAGAAGCACAAGAGTTATTAAAGAAATGGGAAGAAGGAGATCCTAACATTCGAAAACTCTGGAAGAAAATGAATAAATGGGCTTTCAAAGGATTTAATGAAACGTTTGATTACTTCGATGTTAAGTTTAATAAACAATATTATGAATCAGAGATATATAAAGTAGGAAAAGAAAAAATCAGAGAAGGGGTAAATAAAGGACTCTTCGAAGTGTTGGAAGATGGAGCTGTAATCGCTAAATTGGAGAATAAATACAATCTTCCAGATAAAATTCTACTTCGGAATGATGGGACTTCAGTATATGTTACTCAAGATATCTTTTTAGCATATAAAAAGAAAGAAGATTTTAATTTCGATAAATCCATTTATGTTGTTGGAAACGAGCAAGATATGTATTTTAACCAGTTATTTGCCGTTTTGGATTTGTTAGGATTTGAAGGTGAAAATTATCATCTTTCCTATGGAATGATCTATTTACCTAGCGGAAAAATGAAAAGTAGAGAGGGTACAGTCGTAGACGCAGATGATCTTGTGGAAGAAGTCATTCACCTTGCTTATGATGAGGTTGATAAAAGATATCCAAACCTTTCAGAAGAAGAAAAACGGGAAAGATCAATTACTATTGGAATGGCCGCAATAAGATTTTATATTTTAAAATATAATCCGAGAAAAGATTTTACATTCTTTCCTGACAAAAGCATCTCCTTTGAGGGCGAAACTGGACCTTATATCCAATATGTATATTCTCGAATTGAATCAATAATCCGAAAATCTCAATTGGAAATTGATGAGGATGATTTTGATGCCTCTCTTCTTAATTCAGATATAGAATATAAATTATTCAGTCAATTAAATTATTTTCCAGAAATAATTAATGAAGCTATTAAAAATTATGATACTCATATTATTGCAGATTATTTACTTGGCCTAGGTCAAACATTTAATTCATTCTATACATTGTGTCCGGTAATTTCTGAAAAGAAAGAATTAGAAAAAGCGCGATTGGTACTAATCAAATGCGTACAAACTATAATCAAAATTGGTTTAAATGTATTAGGAATAAAAGTTTTAGAAAATATGTAAATAAACTATTTTTATTTTAAATTATGATGAGATTTTATGATTTTGGAGAAATAATCAAGAAAGATACACGATTTTGCATTTTTGGTATACCATGGGATTATTTAACTTCAATTGATCTCCCTAACTCTGCTATTGCTCCCAAAGAAATACGAAAAGTTACAAATAACCTTGCCTTAACTACAGAAATGGGCAGTGAAATACCATCCTTACCCATAGTGGATTTGGGCGATATAAATATTGAAAAAATGAATGTAGAACAAAATCTTAAAGAAATAGATAAATTTATTAAACGTATTTACAATCAAAAAAGCGATATTATTCCAGTAATGATTGGGGGAGATCATTTCTGTTCTTATCCAGTAATAAAGGCAATTGGAGATAAATTCAATGATAAGAAAAAAATCGGCATTTTGATATTTGACTCTCATTTGGATCTTTATCATGAATGGGATAAAGGTGTATATTCTCACGCTACAATTACCCATCGAGTTTTAGATCTTCCTTACTTTACAAATAGGAATATTATGGTCCTTGGAACTCGTGATATCGATATTCCCGAAATGAAAATTGCTCAAGATGAAAAAATAAAGTATTTTAATTCCTTTTATCTCGAAGAGATTGGATTTACTACTTACTTTCAAGAAGTAAAAAGGTTCTTTAAAAATTCTGAGATTGAATCTTTATATGTCTCGATTGATATCGATGCATTAGATCCATCTGTTGCCCAAGCAACTGGTTATGCTATTCCTGGAGGATTTACATATAGAGAAATGTGGAAATTTTTAAGAACACTTACAAAGGAATTCTCTATTATTGGATTTGATTTAGTGGAAGTGGCTCCAAATCTTGATACACAAAATAGAATCACATGTAATTTAGCAGCAAAATTAATAATAGAATTTATTTCATTTATTGATAAAAGAGGGGAATTCTAAATGCCAGAAAAAGATTTCGAAGACTTCTTGAAGAAGGTTGACCAATTCAAGATTTCGAAAGATATTATGATTACGAAATTAATTAAACTGTTAAAAAATACGGGTTTTAATGCAAAACGTCTTGCTCTTGCATGCGAAATCTACGAGAAAATGATTACGAATAAGGAGTGCGTTAAATTTTTTGGGTTAGCTGGTGCTATGGTTCCTGTTGGTATGCAAGGAATTATTTATGACTTTATAAGCGAAGGTTTTGTAGATGTTCTTGTAACTACGGGAGCAAATTTGACTCATGATATAGCAGAGACATTAGGTTATCATCATCTTCAAGGAGAAATTAATTTAGAAGACATTGATGATGTAAAATTATACGAAAAAAAGATGAATAGAATATATGATGTTTTTCTTCCTAATAATGTGTATGAAGGAATTGAGGATTTTGTGTCTAAATTAGAAATCCCAGATAATTCAATGAGTGTAAGTTCATTTTTAGAATTTCTAAAAAAAGTTTCTATTTTCTGTCCCGCTTTCACGGATTCTGGTTTAGCACTTCAGTTAGGATTTCATCATCAATCATTAAATCTAAATCACTTTAAAGATATGCTAAAAATGGTTGATTTAGCATGGGATGCAAAAAGTGCTGGAGTATGTATAGTTGGTGGAGGTGTTCCAAAAAACTTCATATTCCAATCGCTTCAGTTTTGTCCTACATCAGCACAATATGCTATTCAAATTACCACCGACCGTCCAGAACCAGGTGGATTAAGTGGAGCAACTTTATCAGAAGCGATGTCATGGGGAAAAGTCAATCAAGAAGCAATGTATTCTACAGTAATTTCAGATGCGACAATTGCTCTTCCTTTAATGTTATGGTATTTAAAATCTAAATTACGTTAATTTTTATCTACCAGTAAATAAGTCCTCAAACTTTTGGTCTACAGTCTTACTATCTGAACTAAATATCTTATCTAGTTTCTTTTTGAATCCTTTAAACTGTAAAATCTCTGATAAATATTTTCCTTCATATTCCTTTGTAAATTCCTCAAGACTTTCTTTTAAAAGAGGTTGAACTATTTTATGTATATATTTCCCAATATTCTTATGCTTGTCCAATATTGTATAAGCAATGAGTGATTCTGGATTTCGGGAATCTTTTGATCTTATTCTTCCTTCACTGAAAGCAATGGCATACTTTTTACCCTCAAAATACTCAATTTCATTTTTAGTAAAGGCGTGACCAGCAAAATTTAAAAGCGCCGTAAAAAGTCCGCTTCGTAAATCATTATCTATTTTATTACCAGTTTGATGATATTTCGCATTTATTAGGGAATAACCTCGAAATAACAAACCAGCTTCGCGAATTACCAAAAAAGTATCCCTCTTTTAATAATTCATATCATTTTTTGGAAAATCATTTCTGTTTAAATATCTAAACGATATGCTCAATTATAAAATTAACTACTACTCTCAGTTAACTTAAAGATTGGTATAAAATTTAAGTCTGGATGCTTTGATCAATGTAAAAAGTTAATATATTTTAATCTCCTTGCAGATATTAAGAGTTCATTAAGCTTAGGAATAGGACATGACTAATTTTTTATGAGATCTAAATTATGATTTTCAGAATATTTTATAGGTTTTTTTATCATTTTATATTTAGATAATTGTACTCTATTTGAAAAATATGTAATTATATTATTAATCTAAAAGGATAAAAATAGAACAATATTGATGAAAAATGATTGAAGATAAGGATATTCAGCTTTGTGCTGAAAATATTGTTAAAGCAGCAAATATTAGCCCCGGAGAGTTTGTGTTTGTAAGAGGAGGTACCTATTCTCAAAAACTCTTAGAGGAAATTGCACTAAATGTTTATAGAAAGGAAGGAGTCCCCTTTATTAATTCGACATCCGATGATTATAAACTTGGAGTTGGAACTGATGAAAATATCTCGATAAAAACTTTAGAAACAACACCTAAACAATATCTAAAGATGATTGAAAATATAGATACTTATATTGTAATCGAACCCTATGAGGACCCAGGCAAAAATGCTCAAATACCCAGAGAAAAGTTACGAGCCGCAAGAAAAGCACAAACGCCTATTAGAGACGTTATTTATGGATTAAAGGAAGAGTTTGCTCCAGGAAAGAAATGGATCTATGCAGCATGGCCCTCAAAAGCTGCAGCTAAATACTATGGCATCAAATATAAAACATTTGAAAAGTTCATTGTTCAAGGTGAGAAAGTCCCATTAAAAGAGTTAAAAAGAATCACGAATAATATTGGTAAGGAATTCAAAAATGCGAAAAAAGTATATGTAACCGATGATTATGGAACAGATTTCTGGATTTCCATAGAAGATCGGAATGCTATTTTAGATGATGGAATTATTGATGAAGAAGCATTGGCAAAAGGTGATTTAGGCGGAAATCTTCCAGCAGGTGAGGTTTTCTTTCCTCCGATTGAAACTAAAGGTGAAGGAGTTATCTTTTGCCCATTAACCATCGATAGGTTTAGCAACAAAATAATTAAAAATGTTACTCTGCCATTTAAGAATGGAAAATTAGATATCAATAATGTCACAGCAGATGAAGGTTTAGAAGATCTCGTTGATTCCTTTAAACAATGTGAAAATATAGATAAAGAGCAATTAAAAGATGAAACAAAAATCCGAACATATAATGTCTGTGAGTTAGGTATAGGATGTAATCCAGAAATTACAGAAGCAGTAGGTTACATTTTAACAGATGAAAAAATTACCGGTTCAGTCCATCTCGCTTTTGGCGGAAATAACTTTTATGGTGGAGAATCTATTTCTCAAATGCATTGGGACTTTGTAACTAAAGCTAAGGCAAACATGGAAATCGAATACAAAGATGGAACTAAAAAGGAGATTATGAAAAACGGAAAATTCCTAATTGACTAATTTAGGATTCATATTTTCCAAATTCAGAATTTATGACGTTTTTCAAAGGAGTGTTATAAATTTATTCATATTTTTTTGATTTTTTAGATATAAAATAATTCAAGTTTTCATTAATTCCTCTTAATCAATTATTCAGGTTTTTTTAATTGATCAAATTTTTTAATGGATTTAGGAAAAATCAAATTAATCTTTGAGATATGATTTGAAAGAAAATATTTAGCTTAGTTATTAAAATAGAAATGATGAATGTTGTGAAGTTATTATTTAATATCTATTTTCTTTTTTGGTTCCGGTTTCTTCTTTGGGATGCTAATTTTCAAAATTCCTTTTTCTAGGTTTGCTTCAATATCATCTTTTTCTATATTATCGGGTAATTCAAAAGCTCTATAGTAAGATGCTGAACTGTATTCTCTTCGGACATAACCCTCTTTTTTCTCTTCTTTTTCCTGTTTCTGTTCTCCTTTAATCTCCAAGGTCCCTTCTTGAAGAGTTATTTCAATATCTCCCTTATCTAAACCAGGAATTTCAGCAGAGATATCAAAAGATTTGTCAGTCTCTGTTATATTCGTTAATGGCGTTCTGAAATAAGGAATTTCATCCCATTTGATTGGTTTCCTTCGTCGAATTGGCCACATTGAATCTTCTCTCCAAAAATCATCAAACATTTTATCAATTTCTTGGAATAGAGAGAATGGATTTCCTCTTCGTACTGAAAGTTCTCTAGATTTCTCGTCTTCAGCTTTTTTTGGTTCTTTTCCTTCTTTCTTCTTTACATCAATTTTATCTTTAGACATAAATATCAACCTCCATCTTTAGACATTGATTTTATAGTCATTTATCAAAAATCTTATTTTAGTAAAGTTCAAGTTTACAATATTTACTTTCCTATTTAAACTTTACTTTTAAGTTTTAAAAAGAATCATAAAGGTGAGGATTATCTTTTAAAAGATTATAAAATAAGTCCAAATTATTATTCTTAAATCATTTAAGTATCAAATCTTTTAGATAGGTTAATTTAAGCACCATTTATAAAATTTTAACAAATTTCCTCTATATTTGATCTTCAAGAAAGTGAATAACTTTTTCTAATACTTTTTTCTTAAATCCGATTCTATCTGTATTAAAATTATGTTTGTCGACCCAAGTGTCACTTTTTGTGGAATATCCTATATATACAAGACCAATAGGCTTTTCTGGTGTTCCACCCGTTGGACCCGCAATTCCCGTTATTCCTATTCCAATATCAACATTCGCTAAAGTTTTCACATTAGCTGCTAATTGTCTCCCTACTGGTTCGGAAACTGCTCCGTAACTCTCCAAATCCTCTTGATTTACATTTAATAAATCCATTTTTGCTTGATTACTATAACAAACAATTCCGCGTTCAAATATATTTGATGCTCCTGAAATGTTTGTAATCATATGACAAA
>JARRLT010000088.1:0-18890 GCA_037386725.1 Promethearchaeota archaeon | reverse complement strand
GCGGCGTATCCTACATCGTGCTCTTCGCCATCCTGATCGGGGTGGCCTTGACCGCGTTATTCTTTCTGGATCGCTGGTTTGACAAGGAATCACCCCTGCCCATCCTCATTGGTATTTTACCCGTTGAGTTGTTAAGGGAAAAATAATAATTCTTCAAAATTGAAGAAATTTTAAAAATATTTTGAAAAGCCCAATAAATAAATATCATTTTATTATTAATAAAATTTAAATAAAAAATTATTGATCTAAAAAAGCTTCATAAAGACTTAATCATCGTCATATTAATCTTTTTTGCTAATTTTAAAGAACTAATTATGATTTTTTCTCATTTTTATCGCAAGCGTTTTATATTTAACTATTTATATGCATATTTCGCAATTTTCAATTCTGAAAAAAACAAAAATTAAAAATGAAAATAGGGAATCTTATGGACTTATCCATGGTAGAAATTATAACAATGGATGCATTAGTACGATATGGAGGACCTATAGTACGTCATAGTCTTTATGTTATCGTAAACGAGTATATTAAGAATGAAAGAATAAATTTGACAGGATTTAAGGACAAAAAGAGTCTTTCTGAGTATGAAGAGAAATTCTTTGAATATCTTGATAATAAATATGAAAAAAATTCTGATCTTTCAACCTCCAGTTTTTATAACAATCTTACTAATCTTGAAAAAAGAGGATTTATAAAATTCAATGAAAATGATAAAGGAAGAGTAGAAACTGTAGAACCAACCCACCTCACCAAGCAAGTTATTATGTATCTTCTACAATTTTTCATGGATTGTAGTGCGATACCAGATTTACCTGAATTTGATAGTGGTCTGGCTGAAGAAATTCAAAAAAGAAGTGAGCGTACAAAACTTAATAATCTTTTAGTAATGTGGTTTGAGAGACATGTATCATTAAGATTAATAAAATTTTTAAAGTCTTATGCTGAGGAAATTTTTGTGTTATCTAAGATTGAGGATTATAATGAATATGCAGTAAAAGAATTAGAAAATATTCATTTTTCAAGAATTTTTAAGAAATTAATTAGAGAACCAGATAATATGCTTGAAGCAGCTATCATCCCAGTATATGAAAAAAATATTGAATTTTTCGACATGAATCGTATTGAAGTTTTAAATGAATTGCATCGAATTCTTAAGCCTAATGGAATGGTAATAATTGTTTGTAAGGCTGAGTTTAAAAGAACTAGGGATATAACGGCAGATGAACTTCTAAATATTTATAGAGAATCAATTTCAGATACTATTTTTAATATCGATGAGTTGAGAGAAGATTTAGAAAAGGCGCAATTCACAGACATTGATATTTTCAACTATAAAGGCATGCTTATTGGATTTGCTAAAACAATTTAAATTATTCTACAAAATAATAAAAAAGAAGTAAAAAATACTCTTTCTGGAGGATTTTATTTTTAATAGAAAATAATCATAATTTTCTTAATTTATGGATTTTTTAAAGTAAGTGAAAACATTTCAAGATAAAACGATAAGAAATATATATATTAAAAAATGAGAGTTATTGGAATAGATCCAGGCTCAAAGTCCTTTGACTTCTATGGATTAGATAATGATGAGATAATTTTAGATACAACAATCCCCACGAAAGATTTAATGAGAGAACCAGAAAAGTTTATAACGATAATTAATGCAATAAGGGAAGAAAAAGAAATAGATCTGATGGTTGCTCCGAGCGGATTTGGTCTTCCTCTAAAGAAAGTAAGTGAGTTGGATGAAGAAGATATATTTTATACACTCTTAAAGTTTGAAGATAGAGACACAAAAAAATTGTTGGGTTTAGGGAGTATCTTACGTTTAATTAAGGAAGAGAATATTCCTGCAATAATTGTTCCTGGAGTCAAACACATGGAAACTATTCCACGTCACCGAAAAATCAATAAGATTGATATGGGGACTGCAGATAAGCTCTGTACTTCGGTTGTTGGAATCAGAGATCAAATGGAGAGATTTCAAATACCACCTTCAAAAACAAATTTTATTATGGTAGAAATCGGTTATGGCTTTACAGCTGTGTTGGCAATAGAAAATGGTAAAATAATTGATGGAATAGGTGGTTCTAATATTATGGGTTTTCGAGCTTGTGGATCATTAGATGGAGAATTAGCCTATCTAATCCATACAATTAATAAGAATAATATATATCGTGGTGGAGTAGCATATATTTCTGGATATTCAGATTTAAGTTTGAAAGAAATCACTTTACTAGCAAAAAAAGATGATAAAACGAATATTGCATTACAAGCATATGTTTCAAGTGTGCAAAAAGCTGTATACGGAATTACATCCTCCTTCTCGAACAAAAAAATTATTAGAGAAATTTTATTGGCGGGAAGAGGAGCTGAAATTCTCGATTTACGGAAGAGAGTTATAACTTCATTAAAAGATATAGCTTCCGTGAGACTTATGCAAAATTACAGTCATATTGCTAAAAGAGCGGCTCAAGGGGCAGCGTATATCGCCGATGGATTATTAGGAGGAAGATTTAAATCAATTATTAAAAATATGGAAATTGAAAAAGCCTCGGGTTCTATTTTGGATGATATTTATATTCCGTTTAATAAAAATAAAATACCTCGTGATTGAAAATTAAGATATTAATCATAACTGGGGATCAAAGTTTTAAAATTCTACAAAATGTTACAAAATCACCAAAAGGACATAAAATTTTTATTAAAAAAGCTCCTGTATCAATTTCTGCATTTATTACGCAAGAAATGGTTGATAAAATATTAGATAACATAAATTTAGCACAATATGATTTAGTTTTATTACCCGGTTTTATTCAATGGGATTCTTCCAAATTGGAAGAGAAATTCTCGATCTCTATTAGAAAAGGATCCGAATTTGCTTCAGATTTACCTTTAGTTTTACAAAAATTAGATAAAAACGAAATTACCTTATCTAATACTTTTCCAGCTGACAGATTAATTGAAGTATCTGGTTTTAATCAATATAAGGAAATTTTTAATAAAAATTTTGGAATTGCGGTTCAAAATTTAGGATATCACACATTCTATGTTAATAAAGAAAAATCTAGTCTAATAATTGGAAGAGATATGCCTCCTCTTATTATTGCAGAAATAGTAAATTGTACTGAAAAATCAAATAGAACAATTCTTAAAAAGGTAAAGCATTATATAGAATCGGGAGCAGATATTATTGATATAGGATGTGTTGCTAATAAACCAAACCCAAAACGCGTAAAAGAAGTCATTACACTAATAAGAAATAATTTTGATGTATTAATTAGTGTGGATTCGATGGAATCACAAGAAATAATTGCCGCTACTGAGAAAAAAATTGATATGATTTTGAGTTTAGATTTTGGAAATTATCTTGACCTTTTATCAATTCCACATGACATACCAGTAGTAATTTTACCAACTAATATTAAAGAAGGATATTTTCCAAAGGGTCCTAAAATTAGAACAGAAAGATTACTGGAATTAACTAAAAAATTACGTTCCAATGGATTTACTAAAATAATAGTAGACCCCCTATTAGAGACGCCCATCTCTCCAGGAATTGTTAATTCTCTAGAATCTTACTTTTATTATAAAAACCAAATAAGTAAAGAAAAATTCAAAAATCTTGAATCTCCTCTCTTTTTTGGGATTTCAAATGTAGTGGAATTGATGGATGTTGATTCTGTTGGAATAAATGGTCTCCTTGCAAGTATAGCTACAGAATTAAATGTGGGAATATTATTTACCGTAGAACATAGTACTAAAATGTTTGGAGGAGTAAAAGAGTTAAAAGATGGAGTGATTTTAAATTACCTCTCTAAATCTAAAAATACTCCTCCTATTAATGTAGGAATACAAATTTTCAAAGCAAAAGGTAAAACTAGTCAAAAAATACCCGAATATCCAGAAAAAGAGGTGGACGACATTATAGAGCCAAGAACTCGTTATAAGGCAGATCCAGCCGGATATTTTAAAATATTCGTAAATCATTATAAGAAGAGAATTTTTCTCTTATTTTATAATAACCAAGATAAATTATTACAGAGTTTCAGTGGAAAAGATGCAGAAATTTTATCTAAAAAAATAATTGAATTGAATTTAACCCAAGATCCTTTTCACATTATTTATTTAGGAAGAGAATTAAAGAAAGCAGAAATTTGTCTTGAATTCGGAAAACCCTACATTCAAGATACAAGATTATAGTGAAATATATTTTTAACAAAGATTAACAAATTCTAGTCATCAGATTTTTAGTTTAGCGATCAATATATCTTATTGCATTATATTTTTATAAGAATTTAAGAAATATGTT
Source organism: Promethearchaeota archaeon (assembly GCA_037386725.1). Lineage (GTDB taxonomy): Archaea > Asgardarchaeota > Lokiarchaeia > Sigyniarchaeales > SOKP01 > JARRLT01. The sequence continues at coordinate 14,578 of JARRLT010000088.1, read as the reverse complement.
TTACTTTAGAGATCTAATTGAAAAATTTAAAAATGTGAATAAATATTAGAAAAGGATAAATTATGATTCCAAAATATTTGAAGGAATTTTTATGGTCGAATCTTCCCGAAACAGCTATAGAGAATCGCCTTAAAAAAGAAAACGGAAAGTGTTACTTAGAATTTGATCATTCTGACGAACATCTACTTTCTCACATTGGTGTAATTTGTGATAAATTAGGTCCAAAACTTGTAGTTTGTATGTGGGATGAGGAATCTAATCAAGAGATAGGGGGATATTTGATTGTGGATAACTTGTCAATGGGTGCTCCATCTTTGGGAGGGATACGCATGCTTCCAACAATTACTCCATCTGATATATATAATTTAGCTCGTGGAATGACTCTTAAAAATGCAGCAGCTCATCTACCCTATGGGGGAGGGAAAGCTGGTATAGTAGCAGATAATACTAAGTTATCTGATCAAGAACATGATGAAATTGTAAGAGGATTTGCGCATTTAATTAAAAAATATACTGATATATATGTCCCTGGTCCTGATGTTGGAACTAATGATTCAGATATGAAGATTATTGCTATAGAAAATGGTATAGATAACGCGGTTTCTAAACCCCTTGAAATGGGAGGAAATCGAATAGATCAGTTAGGGGCGGCCGCTGGGGGTGTAGCTATTGCATTGAGGACACTTTTAGAGATTTTACCTCGATTAAGGGTACTTCCGCAATTCTCAACTCTTGAAATACCAGAATTAGATAAATTAACGACTTTAATACAAGGATTTGGGGCAGTTGGAGCCCATGTTTCTCGTATTTTAAAAGAAAGGAATCCCGAAATTAAAATTATTGGTGTAAGTGACGTAGAAGGATATTTATATAATGAATCGGGATTACCTTCAGAAGAATTGTTTAAATTATGGGAAGAAAAGAGTTTAGTCACTAAACATTACTTTACTGAGCATTTAATTAGTAAGGGATATAAAGCCCCTACTAAATTCTCTACAAAAGCAAACGATCTATTGCGGGAGAATGCATTTTGCCTAATTCCAGCAGCACCGGTCTTTAATTATTTGAGTGTTAACTCTTCTGAAAACGCTTCTATGACAGTCGGTCATATGGGTGATTGGACTGTTATTGTAGAAGGGGCTAATACATATTCTCCTGATCCTAATAGAAAAGCATCTCGAAAAAGAATGGAACAAGTTGTATATCGAGAAAAAGGGGTTATGATTGCTAATGACTATTTGGTAAATTCCGGGGGTGTAATATTCGCAGCTCAAGAACATTTGGTTAAAACTACAGAAGAATTACAAATTCCTAAAGAAAGATTAGGTAACCCTAAAGCAGTAGAGAGTTGGTTAAAGGAAAATTCTGAAAAATTTTCAGAATTATCTAAAAAGCGTTTAGAATCAGGTAGAGCGGCAAGAGAAAAAGTAATAAGACATAATATGATCGAATTAGTTGATTTATTAACCAATAACCAAGAATTATTACCATCTGACGCTGCTGAAAGGATAAGCTTAAAAAGACTTGCTGCTAGTGAAAGAGAACGAACTGCCAAAGACATTATGATTGAAATTCCTACGATAAAGGTTAGTGGAAATATCCAAAAAGCTGCTTCTTTAATTATTGAAAGTCCAAGTAATATGGTTGCAATACTTTCCGATGACGATCAATTATTAGGTGTGGTTACATCTTGGGATATTACAAAATCAATATCTAAAGACAAAAATGTCCAAGATATTAAATTAGATGATATTATGACAAAAGATGTCGTTGTAGCTTCTCCAGATTATAATCTATTACGTATTATTAGTCAATTGGAGCAACACCAAATTTCTGCGATGCCAGTTGTTGATAATGGAAAGGTTTTAGGATTAGTTAGTTCTGATTTTTAATTTCTCTTTCTCTATAATTTGATATTTTGAAGATTTAGGAAGAGAACTCAGAGGCTATAATAAATGAAAGTTCTGTATATATCATTTTTTAGAACTTTTGAATAATATTATAAAGTGTATCTCTTTGGGCTGGTATTCTACCTGCATCTTTAATAATCCTAATAATTTCTTCAGCTGATAAATATTCTCCATATTCTGCTCCTGCGCTTTTAGAGATATTTTCCTCCATCAAAGTTCCGGAAAAATCATTAACACCATAATTCAAAGATAACTGAGCCATTTTTGGTCCTAGTTTAACCCATGAACATTGGATATTATCAATAAGATTATTAAAGTAGAGTCTAGCTACACAAAACAGCTTAAAATCCCCCATTCCATAATGTGTTTTTAATGGATGATTTTCAAGCTTTGAAAGGATCGGATTTTCTTTAACAAAAGGAAGTGGTACAAACTCAGTAAACCCTTTTGTTTTTTGTTGAATAGTTCTTAAAATTTCCAAATGCTCAACCCTATCATTTAATTTTTCAATATGACCATACATCATAGTGGATGTTGTAGGAATTCCTAGCAAATGGGCAGTTTCAATAATATTAACCCAATCTTCAACATTCACTTTATTCGGGCAAATTATTTTTCTTATTTTATCTACTAAAATTTCAGCAGCGGTTCCTGGCATCGAATCTAATCCTGCCTTTTTAAGTGCTAAGAGAGTATCTTTAATTGTTTGATCACTTAACTTCGACATGTGATAGACTTCTTGCGGGGAATATGCGTGAATATGGATATTTTCATCAATTTCTTTTACTGTTCTTAGAATATCTAGATAATATTCGAAATCTAAATCAGGATTTATTCCACCTTGTATACAAACTTCAGAACATTTGTTATTATAAGCTTCTTCAACTTTCTTTCGCAATTCATCAACTGATAAAGAGAACGCTTCATTATCAGTTGCTCCAACTCTGAATGAACAAAACCTACAGTTTTGATAACAGATGTTTGTAAAATTAATATTACGATTAATAATAAAAGTTACAATATTTTGGGTTTTTTCTATACATAATTTATTAGCTACATATTGTAGGGCAAAAAATTCATTTCCCGTTGTTTTTAGAAGTTTTAAGGCATCATCTGAGGTTATAAGTTCTGAATTGAGTGCCTTTCTTAAAATAATTTTTATCTCTTTATTAATTCCATTAAAAAACTTTAACTCACTCATGTTTTTTCTCATTAATCCTCTGGTATATCTGATTTCCTTATTTATAGAACTATTCTGTTCGAGAATTTGTTTTAATTCCTTTTTACTTTCCAACAGCTTATTTTTAGTTCTTTTCGAATAGGATAATTTTAAGTTTAACTTATATAAATTTTGAGGAATTATAAATTTCTTTAATTATTTTTAAAACATTTTTATTAACAAATTCGGTATTTTCAATATATTTTTGATATATCGGTAACCTCTCTTTTAACTTATATCCTATCTGTTTACATTTCCTTTTTATGTAATCAATTTGAGGCCATCTCTTTTCTGGATTAATATAATCGATACTAAAAGGAGAAATACCCCCTAGATCATTTACTCCTACTTCAATAAAATCTCCAATAAATCCTTCTGTTAAATTAGGAGGGATTTGAATGGATATCTCGTTTTCAAATATAATCCTCGCTAAACCCACAATTTTGAGTAAACTCCTTACATTTATCTCTTGAGTTGGTTTATATGATATCCTATCTTTATACGCAAAATTTTGGATTATAACTTCTTGAATGTGATTATATTTCCTATGTAATTCCTTTATTAAAAGAAGATCTTTAATTCTGTCATAAAATGTTTCACCAATACCAATTAGAAGTCCGGTTGTAAAAGGGATTTTTAACTTTCCCGCCTCTTCTATATGTGTTATTCTCAGATTTGGGACTTTTCCTGGAGAAAATTCATGAACATTTCCTTTCTCCATTAATCGCGGACTAGTACTCTCTAGCATTAACCCCATACTAGCAGAACAACTCTTTAATCTATTCATTTCATCATATGATAAAACTCCCACATTTATGTGAGGCAAAATGTAACTATTTAATGTTATGTTACAAACATTTTCAATAAAGTCAATATAATTTTCATACCCACTTATATTTAATCGATTTTTAACTATATGAAAAGATTCTGGTCGTTCACCAGACATAATCAAAGCTTCTTTACAATTATACTCATTTCCCCTCCTTATTAACTCTTCAATTTTATCTTTCTCTAAGAGGATTATATTTTCATCTTCACCCTTTTTAGGAATTCGATGATTATAAAAACAATATGAACAATTATTTTGACAATAATTTGATAAAGATAATGTAAAATTTTTTGAGAAAGTTATCACTTTCCTTTCTTCTTCTGGAAGAGATTCTTTAATTTCCCTTACCTTTTCTTTAATATCTGATAATGATAGATTATTAAATTCTGAAACAAGTTTTTCTATATTCATAACATCAATTTCTCCTATAATGGAGAATAACGTAATTATTTCTATTTTGAATCCTAATTAGATTAAATCTTTGAGCACTGTTCATTTTATTATATCCTTCTCCTTCCACTAAACTTATAGCTTCTCGTCCTCCAACCATCCATGGAGCAATAGTCAATCTTATCTCATCAATCAGATCTCCTTTTAAAAAACTCCAATTGAGATTCCCTCCCCCTTCTAATAATATGGATTTAATTCCCATTTTATAAAGTTTCTTAAGTGCTTTTCTGATATCAACCCTTTCTTCACTTCCTGCTTTAATTAGAGTGATATTATTTTTTGTAAAAAGGCTCTCCTTCTTCTTATCAATTGTTTCCACACAACATATTAGCGTTGGATAAAGGACTGGTTCATAATTAATAACTTTTGAGTCAATAGGTATAGATAATTTACTATCCATAACGATTCTGTAATACCCTTGATGCTTATAATACTTAATATGAAGCTTTGGATTATCTTTAATAATTGTTCCTTTTCCAACCATTATAGCTTCTACCTCAGTTCGGAGTTTGTGAACTTCTCTCCAATCTTCTTCATCGGATAACTCAGGATCTCCTGATTTTGAGGCAATTTTTCCGTCTATGGTCATAGCAGCACTTAAAATAATATAAGGAAAGTTCCTTTCTTCATTAACGTTCAAAAACTATATTTCCTCCAATATATACTTGTTTTATATTATTCGAATTTGTTCTTTGGATGATATAGGAGTGAAATAAATCTTTAGGAAGCTTTTTATTTAATCCTTTTAAGATATAATATGTAAATCTTAATTCTTCGAATAAATTTGGGCTATTAGCCATTATATTATCAGTTCCTAATGCTATAGGAATTTTTAGATCAAATATTTCATTAATTGGAGGTAATCCTACTCCAAAGTAGGCATTAGAGCGCGGACATAAAATTAAGGATTTCTTCTTTATTCTTTCTAATTCATATCTCTGAAATTGAGTTCCATGAACGAATATATCAATTAAATCATCTTGAAGAATCTCATTAAATAAATTTAAATTCCGTTTTAACTCGGCAACATGGCACGCTATTAATTTATTTGATTGAAGTTTGCTTTTCTCTAAGATATTTTTCTCAACTTCACTTATACTAGAATAACTCGACAATCCGATTCCATCTGCTAGTTGTAGCACTTTAGATATTTCTTTTTCCGAATTAAATCTTCCAAAAATTATTGTTCTAATGGTGCTATTTTTAATTGCTCCTTTTAATAATTTTACTCCTTGTAAACCTCCTTCTCTAAAATCAATAAAACATGTTATTCCATTACTAGTCATTTCATTAAGTGCTTTTCTTATTCCATGTATTATTACCTTCTCAGATACACTGTTTAATAATCTATGTTTTAAACCGTCTGGTGGTGCGACAATTTCGATTAACCCTCTATTATAGCCAAACTCTTTTGCAAAACTATCGCCTATGTGAACATGTGAATTAATTAAACCAGGAATTATGAGGTCTGAAGGCCTATTATAACTAAATGAGAGATAATCCTCTGGTTCTTCACTTTCTATCTTTTTAATTCTCCCATTCCCATTTTTTGTTATCGTCACGTTCTTCCTAAGTTCTAACTCACTTCCAATAAGCCCATATTGACTAAAAATTTTATTATCGTTCATTATTTGATCAAAGTTCGTTAATTCAAAATATCAATCATCTATATGGAAAATAGATTCTTTGGTTTGTTGGTAAATTATCTTTTTCATTGATGTTCATATTACCCTAAGATCTTTCCCGCATGATAGACAGAAATCAGTTTCTTTAGGAAATTTTTCCCCACAATTCGGACAAAATATTACATTTATATTGTTCTCGAATTCAGTTATATCTTTTTCTGCTTTTTTAAGCATTTCTTCTTCTAATTCCTTGTCGTGAATAGTTACTTTTCCATTAAGCTTCATAGTTACATATTTACTTATTCTATTGGGATGTTTCTTTATAATAAAATATAAGCTAGCATATATTAATGGAATTATTAGTGCAAAAATCCAAAGTATAATATTATAGAAATTTAAAGTGTTAATATTATTTACTGGATTCCAAGATTGATAAATTAACTGAGAAATAATCAAACCCCATAAAACTATGCTTATAATTATTAAATATTTTCTTAATGCATCATATATGGATACAAACATCTTGTATTTTTTGAAATCTATAGCACATGAAGAACAAACGGGAAAACTAATTGTAAAAGTCTTTGAATCTTTATAATTTCTAAAAATTCCGCGTGTATTTGTTCTCGAATAAACAAATTTTTGGATTTTAGTTCCGTCTTCTTCTCTTTTTTTACATTTAATACAAATTTTCGGCATATCTTTAAAATTCATATTTCTACCCCTCCTTTTAGAGCAATACAATTTTAAGAAGATTTAATTTCCATATTTCTTTGCATGTTTCTTTCTTGCTTTTTCCGCTCTTTTCTTTTCTTTTTCCAGAGTTATTGATTTCCTAGTAATATATGATTTTAGTTTTTTTATTCTTCGCGCTTTAGCTGAGGGGTCATTAATTAATTCGTTATATTTCCTTTTAGCGTAATCAATCGCATAAGGTAATATGAATGCAGCAAATTGGCTTGATCTTAGTTTAAAATCTGATTTTTCCTCTGAATCTTTAATTCTTTTTAACATTAAACCATTGCTAAGCCCCATAAAAATCATGGAACCCTTAATTGTTCTGATCTGTGTCCAATTATTGTATCTCAATTCTGGAGGTTTTCTTCTTTTCTTAGGGTAAGTCCAAGCAAATCCATTTGGTGTTATCAATGCATGAGATAAAAATGTTTCAGTGGTTCTTCCATAACTAAATGTTCCTTTCATCAATGTGCTATATATTATATCTTCCCCGGGAGGTATTGCTTCTCGAACATCTGAATAATCAATTGGTATATATATAAAAAAAATTAAAGAATCTTTGGTTTTATTCAAGGAGTCGTAATAAATTGTTATGTGAAATATTAGTTACTAAAAGTATTAATAATGAATTTTAAAATTGATTTATCTTTTTGTAATTTATAGGAATTTTATAAATTTAGTTAATGGTGATTTGGATTCATCAATTTAAAAAGGATCTACAAAATTCTAATGCCTCTTTAAACATAGAAATTGATAAAGTTGGAATTATAAACGTCGAGAAAAAAGTAGATATCATCCAAGCAAATAAGAAGTATTCATTCTATCCCAAAATAAGCGCCTTAATTTCTTTACCAGGGCAACAACGGGGAATTCATATGTCGAGATCCTCTGAAACAATTGAAGAAGTTATAAATGAAGTGATCTTTAAACCTACTCCCACTATTGAAATTTTAGCAGATCAAATAGTCAAGAAATTATTAAAGCGTCATCCTTATACATCAAGAGTTGAAGTGAAATTGGAAGGAAACATTATTGTCCAAGTTCGAGAAAATTCTCATAGAAATGTACAAAAATCTTATGAAATTAGTTCATGTACGATCGCAAAAAGAAAAGAAAATGGCAATATTGATTATAATTATTATGTGGGAGCCTCAGCTCTTGGAATGACCTCATGTCCTTGTGCACTCGGAATGAGTAAGGAATATGCTGAGGAAGTAATAAAAAATCGTAAAGATATAGACATTTCCGAAGATTTGGTCCAAAAATTATTAAATATTTTACCATTTGCATCTCACAATCAAAGATCAAAGGGAACGATTAAATTACAAATCAGAGATTTAAATAATCAAAAAATTGATGTTCTAGATATAATCGATGTAATTGAAGAAAGTATGTCCGGGAGAATTCAATCAGTACTTAAACGACCAGAAGAAGCAGAATTAGTTCGAAGTGCCCATTTAAAGCCGTTATTTGCTGAGGACCTTATCAGAGAAATGGCGATGAATTTTATTGGGCGTAATTTTCCAAATTTAAACGATCATTTACATATTACATTCAAAGTTGAGAGTTATGAGAGCATTCACCCTCATAATGTGTATGCTGAAATGAATACTACCATCGGAGAGATAAAAAATAAAATTAAATGATTAGAATTAAGTTCTTAATTAAATAAATGCAAGATAATATGAAATTTCCTAAAGGGATCGAAGGAGATTATCTTGAAACAAATGAAGGCCTTATTTTTGATATAAAAGGATTATTACATCCAAATGACAGAAAGATATGTTTTATTCGATTTTATCCAGATCAAAATGGAGATAGAACCCGAAATAATCTTAAATATAAGAAAATATATGATCTTGAAGAAAGGTACACTTTCCTAAGAAAAAATTTTCCTGAATATCTCTTTTATTCTAAACAAAATGATTTAGAACTACAAGGCGTAGAAATTAGTAAAATAAAAAATATATATACCCCCAGAAGTCATCTTAAAAAGCTCCAATCGAATAAAAAACTTAGTAAAATTGATACCCAAAGTATAGAATTGTGTAATCTACTTATTAAAGAAGGTAATCTAAACTTTTACAATATTGGGATAACTGGATCTACAATGGTTGGTCTAAATAAGAAGACTTCAGATATCGACCTTGTTTTATATGGTACAGAAATTAGTCACAAATTCCAAAATAACCTTCAAAGATTATTTTCCTCCAAAAAGGATAATTTTAGAAAGTATAATAAAAGTGAATTCAAAAAACATTATAAATTTAGAGCAAGTGGTTCGGGGATAGGCTTTAATGAATTTTTAAGAAGTGAGAAAATGAAATTACATCAAGGGAAATTTAAAAATACTGATTTCTATATAAGATATCTTAAAAGTCCTGAAGATTGGAAAGGAACTTATAATGACTTTATTTACGAAAATCTTGGAAGAATTTCACTGAAAGCCAAAATTATCAACTCAAAAGATTCTATATTCACTCCATCTACTTATAAAATTAATGTTTTAAAACTATATCCTTCTCAAAACTCTTTTAAAAATTCTAAATTAAATGAGATTACTGAAATAAACTCTTATAGAGGTAGATTTTGTGAGCATGCAGAAAAGAATGATCTAGTTTTTGTTGAAGGTAAATTAGAAAAAGTTAATTTCAAAGATTCTGAAACTTATTATCGAGTTTTATTAGGAAATAAGCCTAACGATAAAATGATCAAATTAATCAATTAATCCTTAAATTATGAAAATATTTGGTTTTTCCAATGGTAAATTAAATCTATATAGATTATATAGTCAATATATTATATTAACAAAGTCTTTATAATACAGTAATTACATTACTTAAATAAGAAAAAGTAATTGTATGCAAAACCCTCAATAAGGAAAGAATGCTAATGAAAATATCCGATTAAGGGTTATCCTTAGTAAGATATTTTATTAGAGTAACCATTAGGGTAAATCGAATAAAGTATTTGATTTTATTAGATTTGTAAAAGAACTTTCCGAAACTTTACTTTTCTTATATGTTTTCTTTTAACCCTCTTTTAATTATACTATTCAAAATTTAATATTAATAGTTTTATATCAAGATATTTTTTATAAACTGTTTTTTAGGATAAACGGATGTAATTTCCTTCTAAATTTAAGTAAACCCTATTCTTCCTTACATTAATTTTAAATCCTATTTAAATTAACTATTAGATTTAAGTAGTTAACTATGAAGTAGAATTCTAAATTTAATTTACATTTTATAAATTTTGAAGATATTAGCCAATTCATCGATTTTGACAAAAAAGCAATGACCTTCTATGAGAATTTATATCTGAGGGATCAAAATGTGGTAGTTAAAATTCCAATAGAATCTCAACCTGAATATAAAATCCCACCTGAAGATTTAAAAATTGAAAAATTTGATATTGTTAAATATACTTATTTAACATCTATTAATCAATAAAATCAAATCTATTTTTTTCATATATTGATTTTTTTAAATATTAGTTATATAGAATAATTTCTTATAGAACTTTTTCTATAAATTCAATATATTCAGATTAATTTAATCCTAAGTCATTTAACTTAGGGAATATTTAAAAATCTATGCCGTTATACAACGCAGATCTGCATATCCATAGTCCTCACTCTATTGCGGTTTCTCAATCTTTAAATCTTGATACTATGTTAGAAACGGCTCAAAAAAAGGGACTTCATATTTTAGGTTCTGGAGATGTATTGCAACCTGCTTGGATGAGATATATGGAAAAAAATCTCGAAAAAGGCAGTAAGGGAAGATTTTCATATAAAAATGTCAATTTTATCCTTCAAACAGAAATCGAAGATGAAGAAAGTATTCATCATGTAGTCTTTTTACCAGATTTTAGTTCTGTTCGTGAATTAAGAAAAAAATTTGAACCTTATTCTAAAAATATCTCTAATGAATGGGGCGGACGTCCCAGAGTAAATTTAAAACCACCTGAAATAGCAGATTCCGTGAGCGATGTTGGTGGTATTTTAGGACCTGCACATGCATTTACTCCCTTTCGGGCTATTTTTCGTCAAGGAAAATTCAAAACTTTAAAGGAATGTTACCAAGATGCATTGGATAAAATATCTTTTCTTGAATTAGGATTATCAGCTAATACGGATCTTGCTGATCGAATGAAATCTCTTTCTCAAATTTCTTTTTTAAGTAATAGTGATGCGCATTCCCAAGATCCTCGTTCTTTAGGCCGCGAGTTTAATAGATTCGAAATAGATAATCCTAGTTTTGAAGAAATCCGACTTGCATTGCTAAGAAAAAATGAAAGAAAAATAACTTTAAATGTAGGTCTTCATCCTAAGCTTGGAAAATATTATAATATGTTTTGTGGGAAATGTAGAAGAAGAATCCTTTTTAAAAAATCTAAAAAGAAAATACTTATTGATTTTAGCCAATATTCTGTTACTGAGAATTTCATTATCTTTTATTCTAATACACTTATTAAATCAAGAAAAAAGTATATTCAAGATGTAGCAGAAGAAAAAATGGTTTGTCCTGCTTGTAAAGAAAAGACGGGCAAGAATTTCAAAGTCAAATTAGGTGTAAGTGAAAGAATTGATGTTATTTCTGATTATCCAGAGGCAAAACATCCAGAACATCGGCCTCCTTATATAAATGCAGTACCTCTAATTGATATCATAAGATCTATTAAAGGAATAAAAAGTACTAATAGCAAAACAGTCTCTAGGGCTTACGATAAAATTATTAAAGAATTAGGAAGTGAATATGAAATTCTCTTAGTCTTATCTATTGAAAAAGTAAAGGAATATAATAAAGAGATTGCTAAAGTTATCTCAGCTTTTAGAAATGATGAAATTGATTACACCCCTGGCGGCGGCGGCACTTATGGAAATATTAAACTAGATCTTTAAACTTATGGATTCAATTTTAGTAAAGAAGAAAGTGACAAGAAATTTTTAAAGTTCAAATTCTAAATCTAAATTTAATAATTCTCCACAATCATTACATACCATCCAAGTAAAAACTTTCAAACTAACTACCATCATCTCTATGTTGTCTCGATGAAATTGATTTTTGAATCGCTTCATATACGAACACTTGGGACAGTTAATAACAGCGTGAACTTTAATTAATTCACTCTGATTAAACGCTCCCTTGGAACTTTCACGATTTTTACTATTGTCTAATTGGAATTTATCAATTTCCATAAATATTCTTTACCTAGAGATTGTATGACTCATATGATAATTCAAATATTTAAATCTTCATTTAATAGTTCAAAATCGTGTTTATCGCACGAAAAAGATTACTTTGAAGAGCAATTTTTAAGAAAGAATTTGCTTTTTCTATTTAAATTTCTATTTAAATATAACAATTTCTCGGATTTTTTAAGTAATATTTGGATAATATTATGAAATATTATTTCAATAATATTCCAATAGTATAAGTTACAACTATTAAATATGGTGTAATCAATCTTGTTTGAGTTTAATATCAATCAAAAGCTCTTACCGAATTATTTAAAAAATACTTCATCTGTGAGATCTCGCTTTAAAGAATTATCGGAAATGAGTAAACAGAAAATTGGTTCTAACCAGCAATATGATAATGATGATTATTTGGCAGATCTCTTGAAAGTTTTAAAAATTAAATCACGTGTGGTTGGGGTCGGTGGTGCGGGTAATAACACTGTTTCAAGGTTGCAAGAAGTCGGAATAGAAAGCGCTAAGACGTTAAACATCAATACGGATGCCCATGATTTATATTATTCTAATGCCGATGAGAAAATTCTCATAGGAAAGGAATCTTGTAATGGATTAGGGTCTGGAAATGATCCATATATCGGAATGGAGGCCGCAGAAGAAGATGTCAAGAGATTAAAGAAATCTTTAGATTCTGATATTATTTTCATTACATGTGGCATGGGTGGTGGTACGGGAACTGGTGCGGCACCTATAATAGCGAGAGAAGCTAAAAAGAACGGAGCTATCGTTGTAAGCTTTTGTACAATTCCTTTTAAATCTGAGGGAAAAGAACGAATGATGCGAGCAAAAATAGGTCTTAAGAATTTGGCCAAGTTTTCAGATACAATGATTCCCTTACCTAATTCTAATCTGATTAAAGTCATTCCAAATATTCCTATTTTAACATCTTTTAAAATAATGGATGAAATTTTAGTGAGATCAATTAGGGAAGTATCAAATTTAGTTAATAATTGTGGCTTGGTAAATATTGATTTCGCCGATGTAAGAAGAGTATTTAACAAAACGGGAAGATATCCCTCAGGTTTAATTGGAATTACCGAATCATTAGGAAAAGATGAAGATCTAATAACAAAATCAAAACTTGCAATACATAATCCTATCTTAGAACCAAACACCAATGATGTCGATAAATGTTTAGTATCAGTGAGAAGTGATCATAAGCTTACTGTATCTAAAATAGATAAAATCATCTCTACAATCTCGAGCGAAATTCCCTCAGAAGCGCAATTGAAGTTCGGATCCAACATGGATCCTCAATTAGGCTCAAAAATTAGAATAATGGTACTTGGGAGGGGACCAGTTTCACCTTATGTAAGATCTGCGGTAGATGATGATATTTCTTTTCCCTCTAAATTTTAATTAGAACACTTCTTTTATTATGTAAATTATTTTCAAGTTGAGAAATTATAATTTTAATCTAATAATGTAAGATTATGAGTAAGAAAAGGAATAATTTCTTAATCCTAATCTTTATCATATTCGTCCTCTTATTTAATACATATTGATTTACAGTGAAAATATCTTTAATTTTGCTGCCCTTAACAATGTAACTTTTGGATAAATTTGTCATCAAATATTCCTGAATAGAAAGAGGATTAATGAAAGAGAGGGAATGCAGTGACAGCAATTAGACAACCAAAAGTCATTATGTTTTCAACGCCAACTTGTTCATATTGTACATTGGCTAAACGATATTTTCGTGAAAAGAACATCCGTTTCCGGGATGTGGATGTATCGAAAGATCAAAGGGCGGCAGCAGATATGCAGCGTCGCACAGGACAGTCGGGTGTACCGGTTATTATGATTAATAATCGACCGATCGTTGGTTTTGATAAAAATAGAATAAATCAAATGTTAGGATTAAAATAAAAAGGAGACCGTTGTGAAGATTAAGCCATTGGATGACCGTGTTCTGGTTGAACAGGTTGAAGAAACGGAAGAAAAAGTAGGCAGTATTATTGTACCGGATACCGCAAAAGAAAAACCACGTATGGCTAAAGTTGTTGCTGTTGGTACAGATGAAGATTTAAAAGAACATATCAAAGTGGGTGACACGATTCTGTATTCAAAATATTCCGGCGATGAAATTAAAATGGATGATAAAGAATATATGATTATTCAACGCAGCGATATTTTAGCCACGATTGGTAAATAGTATCTAAAACTTTAAATTCGTTATTAGAGAAGTGCATTATTATAAAAGGGCTCATCCGAGCCCTTTTTTTATTTTATTAATATTTTTTATAATTAAATTACTTTATAATAAATTGCGATGTACTTTATTTAAATAATTTTTTCTAAAAATATATGTATTACAATTTCGAAATACATCATCGCAGATCAATCCGTATTCCTGATTATGACTATTCTCAGCCGGGCTATTATTTTGTTACGATTTGTACTTATAATAAGGAATGTTTGTTTGGCCGGATCGTTGATGGGAAAATGGTATTGAATGAAGATGGTAAAATTATTTCCAAATCATGGCTATGGTTATCAGAACAATACACATATATACGATTACACGAATGGATAATCATGCCCAAC
>JARRLT010000087.1:0-6773 GCA_037386725.1 Promethearchaeota archaeon | reverse complement strand
ATTAAATATTATACTTTATGTACTTTTGTGTTGAGCCCATTATTCGCATTTAGCATTGAATCAAGATTTAAAGAGGTGATTCTTCCAATCTTATTAATTTTATTAGGCATTTCCATATCCTCCAATACTATTATAAATTCATCAGTTTTAGGATTAAAAACGATATCTCCTTTTTCTACTTCTGTGGTGGATTTGGGGTTTGTTCCAGCTCTTATTTTTGTACCTGGTAGTGTCCAGTATTTTTTTGATCCAAAACTCCACCGCCCTCGTAAAACGAATGGCATTTTGTCGAGAATTGGGTCTGCGGTAAGTGGTGCTAAATATCTAATAATAATACCTTCCAAAGTTGCAACTCCGAAGAGTTCTATTTTAATGGGTATGTCTCCGTCGGACATGTGTGAATAATAAAATAATTGATAATTAAATTACTTTATTTAAAGCTCTTAAAGAGATTTATTATTTTTCATAAATACAAAACTTTGAATTCTTAGTTTTTAACAATGATTTAATCATAAAAACTTTTTACGGAATATGATAAGAAGATTTAAATAGTCAATATGTGATTATTTATTAGAACAATAGTAATATTTTTTGCATTGGTTTGGATTCCATTGAAGGCTCTTATCCATAGACATAAAAATATCTAAAATGTTAACCCATTCATATTTTCCGACGTAATTTTTTATTAAATCTCCCTATTGATTTAGAAAATCATTCAATTAATTTTATCTCAAGTTCATCACGATCAAATCCTAAATCGACTAATCTATTTACTATAAAAACTATCATATCATCTAAAATATTGTCGATTTCTTCTTTTTTAAAAGTGATATCTTCAATATTTTCTAAGAAGTTATCATCGATGGAAGTATAAAATAAGTCAATTTCTTTTAAATAAAGACTAATAATATTAAATAAGCCTTGAAAAATCATGTTTTAAACCAATATTAAAAAATTATCTAAAAACTCTCACTTAATTTTAAAAAAATATCACTAAATTTTATATTTTACTATTATTTCCAATAGTATCATCCAATATTGTTAATAACAATAAAACTTTAGAAATTCTATTAAGATTCTAACCAAGAGAATCAACCTCCATTATTTTCGTGTAAAAAAAGTTGTAAAATTAACTCATTCTCCTTTAATTTTCAAATTTTGTAAACTAAGATACCATAACAAGAAATTTAAGTTTTATTGAATAAAATTTTCTTATAGAATACAGATCTTATATCTAAATATACTCATAAGTCATCTGTATTCTTTTAAATAATTTTTTAAAATTAGAGAGATTATTAATTACAGACTCGAATTGTTTTCAATCAAATTTTTGCTAAAAACGATTTCGAATCCAGAATTTGAACTAGTAATTCAGTATTAAATTTAAATAAATAAGTAATTTATTTGACTAGAGAACCATTTAATAATTTAATATAAACTCTCAATAATGATATGATAGATTTTTAATATGTGTGGAATTTTTGGAATAATTACATGTGTAGAAAATGGAAATATAGGAAAAATCGCCTTCGAAGGAATAAAACGTTTAGAATACAGGGGATATGATTCTTGTGGTATTGTCTCTGTTTCTAATAACAAATTATATGTTAAAAAAGATTCAGGAAAAATTCATGAAATTCATCAAAAGTTTAAGTTAGATGATTTTCCAGGGAATATTGCTCTTTCACACACCAGATGGGCGACTCATGGAGCACCTACTAAAATAAATAGTCATCCCCATTTGGATTGTAAAGAAAAGATTGCCGTAGTTCATAATGGGATTATTGAAAATTTTATTCCATTAAAAAAGAAATTAATGGCTAAAGGGCATATATTTAGATCGGAGACAGATACCGAAGTTATTCCTCATTTGATTGAAGAATATATGGATAATGAGGGATTATCATTCAAACAAGCTGTGATTAAAGCAATAAAAGAATGTAAAGGAGCTTATGGGATGGCAGTATGTCATGCAAAATACCCTAATAAACTAATTGTCGCTAGAAAAGAATCTCCTTTAATCGTGGGATTAGAAGATGGAAAGGCAGCTTATTGCGCATCTGATATTCCTGCTATTCTACCTCATACAAAAAGGTGTTATATTTTAGAAGATGACGAATTAGCCGTATTGAAACCTGGAAGTGCCGAATTTTTTAATATTAAGAATACGGTCAAAAAAATTGATAAAGAACCAAAAGAAATAAATTGGAGTGTTGGTGCCGCGGAAAAAGGTGGATATGAACATTTTATGTTAAAAGAAATTTATGAAGAACCAAATTCCATACGTAGAACCTTAAAGATTCAAAAGGACGATCTCCAAATATTTGCAAAAGAATTAGTTGATGCAGAACACATTTACATTACCGCTGCTGGTACCTCATATTATGCTTCTCTTGCTGGAAAGTTCATTCTATCTAAGTTCTTAGGAAAATATATTATAGATATAGAATGTTCTGAGTTCCAAAATAATTTAACTGGTAATTTAAAAGACAATTCTGTGATAATTGCAGTTTCTCAATCTGGAGAAACCGTAGATACAATAGAAGCAGTAAGATGGGCTAAAGAAACTGGAAAGAATGTTAAAGTGTTATCAATTTCAAACATTGTTGGGTCATCTCTTACAAGATATTCTGATCATACAATAATAACCCAAGCTGGCCCTGAAATTGGAGTAGCCGCGACAAAAACTTATATCACCCAAGTTCTTACTTTAGCTATGATCGGACTTGAAGTTGCGCGGTTGACGAATTATATTGAAGAGGTTGAAATTCAAAAATATTATGATGCATTAAAAGAGACGCCAAAAATTATTGAAAATTTCTTGGAAAATAATATCGCACATCTTAAAGAGATTGTAAAAAGTTTGGATAAAACTAGTAATTTTTTCTTTTTAGCGAGGGGGATTTCAATTGCCACAGCTAAAGAGGGTGGTTTGAAATTAAAGGAGATAGCATGTAGATTTATTGAAGGATACTCTGCAGCACATGCTAAGCATGGACCGATCTCATTGGTAAGAGATGGATTTCCCATTATTTTTATTGCTCCTCCAGATGAAACATATGAGAGAATGGTTGGAAATGTCATGGAATTTAAAGCAAGAGGGGGTTATATTATATCGGTAGTAGTTGATTCAGATGAGACAATAACAGAACTAAGTGATACTACTATTAGAGTTAAACAACCCCCCAATAAATATTATAATCTTTTAACACCAATTACTTTTATACCAGCTCTTCAATTACTTGCATATTATGACGCAATATTCAATGGATTTGATCCTGATCAACCCTTAAATTTAGCAAAAACCGTTACAGTGCATTAAAAAATAGAATTAATGTAAAATATCTTACTTTCTCTTTACTTCGAAAATATGACTCTTCCATGCGTCTAATTCAACATAAAGCCCATAACGTTCTAAATCTTTTCCATTATAAGTATATGTCTTTTGATTTAATAGATCATTAAATTCCCAATTAGTTTCACCGAAAGGATTCTTCTTTATTAAAACATTCCCTTTTGATTTATACGGAGAAAAATTAGTAACAATTAGATATTTTAAATATTTGTTTTTCCATTGGCTAGATATTAAGTTCTCAGAGGAATATTCATATGAATCAATATTACTTACTTCACACATATTATAATTTAGATTTTGATGTTTTATTTTTCTGCTAATCTGAAGTAGGTTATAATAATATTGAAGAAGATCTTCATTAATCTTTAATATTGGTCTTTTTTGTAGTTGTACAGGAATTTTTAAATTATAACCCTCCATTTGACCATCATATATCAATGTTGCACCAGGTATAGTTAATGCGATTACTGCTGCAGCTTTGGAAGCATTTAAACCTAATTCATTAATTACGCGCTTTTCATCATGATTTTCTATATATCTCAGTAATTTTTTCTGATAATCCCATTCTGCTCGAAGATGATTTCTTACTGCTGTTGGTGTTTTACCAATTATTCTTTCATATAATGTTTTATCATAACAATAATCAAATCCCTGCTGTTGTAGATCCCATTCCAAACCCCAATAGACTTCTCCTATGAATATGAAATTTGGTTGCTTATCTCTAACCTCAGGAATTATTTCTCCCCAAAAATCTTTTTTTGGAGGTTTACCTGCTTTATCGCCCCAAGTCTTTTTAAAGATTTTGTTCATAACTAACATTGCCATATCACATCTTACTCCATCACATAAATCAGAGATGGATAGTAAAGTATTCTTTGTCTTTCTTCTGGCTTGATCAGAATACGCATTAATTTGCACAGTATCAGTCCAAGGAGGAAAGTATGGGTCTTTTCCATGTGCGTATATTTTATCAAATCGAGAGAAATATCCTTCGGGATCATTTTCAAGATCTTCTTTTGTTCCCTCTATAAATATGTTTGATTTCTCCAACGTCCAGAGGTGGTCAATTGCTACATGATTTGGGACATAATCTAAGATTAATTTTATATCCATATCCATTAATCTTTTTCTGAATTGCTCTAATTCCTCTTTACCTCCAAGTTCGGGGCTAACATGATAGTAAAAAACCGCATAAGGAGATCCTACTACATCATCTTTAGAAAAATCTTTAAATACTTTTTTATATTCCTTTATTAATCCGGGATGATTAAGGGATATTTCCCTACTGCTTGGACTTCGTTCCCATACTCCCATCAACCAAATTGCATCAAAATATTTAAATTTATTTTCAAATATCTCATCTGGAACATTACTTAAAGTTATTTTCTTTTGATATTTTTCTGATAACTCATTTAACCAGACTAATGTATTAATTTCATAAATATTAGGAAACTTACTATCTCCTTTTCTTAATTCTGACATAGGTTTTCGCTTGAATTTAAAAGTTAATTAATTTAAAATTAAAGATTATGTAATATCTATGAGTTTCTTACTTTTAAAAGCTTATTATATAAAATTATTAACTCTTGGATTAGGTAAAGTAAAATTATTGAATATAAGACGAAAGACTATATTTGACCCGAATGGCGTTGCATATTCTCTTTCTAAGTATTTTACAATATTTGACGAGAAAAATTTTAAAGTAAATATAATTCACAACAACGAAAATGGACGTCCTATTCCTGTTGAGAACAAGTTAAAATACAAAAATATTATTGAAGAATATAAAGATGATCCCCATCCCAGGCGAATTCGACATCTACGGGTCGTCCGTACGCGGCCTGGAGTTGGTGGAGAACTTTTTTCACCAAAGAAGGAAAGATTGTTTTGGAAAGCAAGTTTTCAAAGGTCAGGCACGTTCTTGCCGGATTGATCGGCTGCCCTTTGAACATGGGTGCGGAAAGATGGCCGTCTTCATTAACGGACACCGCCCAATATAGATCCGGATGAGATATTTCTTTTAAAAGCGCTGCAAAAGGAATCGGCATCAGTTCACCGGTTTTAAGATTGAGTACATCGGCGATCTTCTGTGAATATTTCATGATCTGCCCGGTATCCGCCTCGGGACGCAGCAGCGGATGACTTAAATGGACCATTCGTGTGTAATCCCCGCCGGTGCGGTCCACGGCTCGCGTACCTAAACCGAACACCATTCGAACAAGCCCGTCTTCCTTTTTGATACGGGATGTCCAGGCATAAGAGCTGTAAGAAAACCCGACACCCGCGGCAAAGGGAAAGAAATAGTCACCGAACCGGCGTCCCACAACCTTTTGGACCAAAATACTCATTTTTTCATCAAAATCGAGAAGCTTATGATTCCGTCGATATAAAATGGGTCCGGGGCCGAAGGTGCTCATATGAACCTGCTTGAGCCCCCAAATAAATTCATTCAGACGGGTTTGGATATCTCCCTGATTGGCGACAAAATAGGAGTCATATTTTCCGGAAAAGGCATATCCGAAATTGTCCTCCAAGAAACTCGAAGATCTGAGGATCAGGGGGTGTTCGCCGACTTTTTCCAAGAATTTTCGGAAATCTTCAACCGTATCCGGCGGAAAAGACGACCGCTTGAAAAGCTCTGAAATGTTTTTGTACTCTGCTTCGATTTTTTTTGCTGATTCCGATAAAAGGGAGCTGATTGGATATGAAATGGCTGATTAAAGCGACCCTGACCCCTTCTGCTTCATTGGGAGATATATAAAGGTCCCCCATGGGGATATCGCAGAATGTCTTCAGTGACTGCTTAATTTCCGTTGAAGTTGCTCTCTCCATATTGACAATACGATTCAGATGCTTGAACCGGTCCTGTTTTCTGGCGAGATTGATATAGTTTTCGATTTCCGATTCACTGAAAAAACTGGCGAAATAGAGATCAATCAGAACACCCGTATATTCATAAAGGTTCTCCTTGTCGGGGTTTTTCCCCTCGGTGGTCAGTCTTTCCAAGGCCTCCTTCTCGATCTTTTCCCTGGTAGTGATTTCTCTTTCGGCCAGCGCGGATAGAAAAAGTTCTCGTATTGAATCCATGAGATCCGGATAACGCATCAGTTTGGAAAACATGCGATAGGTTTTGATCAGGTCCAGTCCTTGTTGATCTTTAATGGCAAACCTCCTCAATATTTAAATAAGAAATTCGAATATCGAAATTCGAAACACGAATGAAAAAATAATATCTACTGAAACCTTTGAAAAAGGGTCAATTTTGTCCAAGATCAAGGAAGACGAAGATTTTAACCACAGGAATACATCGAGTAATTCGAGGATTGAAATCTGAGTCTGATACTGATATTGGGCAAAAGGGGGCGTCTTTCAGAGGTTTCACACTATACCCACCCTCTGAGTTTACACGCTTCCGCCA
>JARRLT010000086.1:0-21258 GCA_037386725.1 Promethearchaeota archaeon | reverse complement strand
TCTTCTTAAAATTAATTCTGGAAATAGAGGAGAAGTAGACGTTTTACAATTCTAAAACAAAATCTTTAATAAGATATTAATTGTTTAAATTATAAAAAGCAGAAATGAGTTTGAAAATGTTTGGAAAAAGTGATTCGGATAATTTTCATAAAAAAATTAATTGTCCTAATTGTAAACGAAAGATAGATGAAGGCTTAACGTTCTGTCCAGAGTGTGGTAAGAGAATTCCTGAATTTTTAAGATTTAATCCAGACTAAAGATTAACTCAACCAAAATAGGGTAAAATTATGTTTAAAGATAATTTTAAGAATCAGTTTCGTGGAGTGGTTTCTGTAATTGGCGGTTCTTCTATTGACGATACAACTAAGAAGTTGGCGGAAAATATGGGGGATCTTTTAGCTAAAAACAATTTTGCTGTTTCATGTGGTGGTTTAACGGGTGTTATGGAAGCCGTATGTAAAGGAGCGAAAAGTGCGAATGGATTGACAATTGGAATAATACCTTTTAAAGAAAAAAGTGCGGCCAATAAATATGTAGATATAGTAATTCCAGTTCCTTTTTCTCAAGCGAGAAATATTGTGGTTGTACTTTCTGGTGATGCTTGTATTGCTATTGGAGGTAAAGCGGGAACATTATCAGAAATATGTTTTGCTTGGATTTATAATAAACCTATAATCGCCCTAACTGGAGTTGAGGGATGGTCTTCAAAAATGGCTAATACAAAAATTGATGATCGAAGAATTGATCAAATATATGAGGCTAAATCTCCAAAGGAAGTAATATCTCTTCTAAATCAGGTCTTAAAATCTAAAAAATCTTCTAAAAATGAAGAATTTTCAAATAATTTTTAAATTAAAACTCAATTCTTATTAAGGAATATAATAAACATGAGTGCAAATGATTGAAGACGAGAAAACCGTAATTTAAAATCAAAAATTAAAGAGTTTATTATTCTTCAGAAATATTGAATACAGAAACATTTCCAAATTTGCGTATAAAAGTAAAATCATTAATTAAATTCTTAAGAAATAGTTAAAGATCTTTATATTAATTAATTAATAAGTCTCTTTATCAAGAAAAAAGATTCACAAGTTATTATAAAAGTCAATTATAATTACTAATATTTTTATATTATGGATTGATTTTTATTTTAAACCACATTGAGGAGATTTCTTTGGTAATGATAAAGGGCAAAGGTACAGATATTAATAAACCGATAATAATTTCAGGTTGTAATAATAGTATTGGAGTCGATTGTGAATATAAGGAATTGAAAAGAAGATTCGGAAATTATAAACTTTTAAAACAGGTCTTAATCAATAAAAATAATAAAATGTATGATAAACTGGAAATTTTTGTTAACGGCAAGCAAGAGGAAGTATACTTTGACATAACAGACTTTTTTGGTAAATTTTAATTTTAAAAGGCATATAAATTTAGTTTTTATTAATATCAAAATGATCCTTCAAAATAGATTATTTAAGAGATCGTTTGAATTATCAGATGATATATATAAAATATTCCAAAGGAATTATTTCTCAATAAATCGTTAAAAGTAATTATATTATCTAGATGTAAAAATCAAATATTAAAATATTATTTTTTAGTTGTTTAAAAAATAAAAAAAGCAAATTTTTAAAAAAAGACTTCTATTTAAATAATATTCAAGGTATAGAATTCTGCTTGGTGAAATTCAAATGTTAGAATATTTAAAAGAAAACGGTTCGGATACTCAAAAAATTCTATTTACCGGTTTGGATACTGCAGGAAAGACATCTATTATTACAACTTTAAAGAGAGAATTCGATAAAATAGCTCTGTTATCTCCAACTAGAGGTGCTCAAAGGAGAGTTTTTGAGTTTCTTGGTATGGGAATTAGTGAATGGGATTTAGGTGGTCAAAAATCATATAGAATATCATATTTGAAAAATCCCAACAAATATTTTGATAATACAGAAATTGCAATTTATGTTATAGATATTCAAGATAAAGAAAGAATCTCAGAAGCAGTTAGTTATCTTAAGGATGTTACAAAAAAATTTGAAGAGTTAGAGATTAAGCCCCCAATTTATATCTTTTTTCATAAACTTGACCCAATCTTATTAGAAAATGCTTATAATGAATATAATACTTTATTGATAACTTTGAAACAAAAGCTCAGAACTGAACTTAACTATGATGAGATTTATTTTTATGAGACATCTATATATGATCTATCTACAATTTTCAAAGCGATGTCTGAGATATTACTAACCCTATATCCTAAATCAGAATTAATTGAAAAAACAATTAAAGAATTTGCCAAAAAAATTAACTCTGAAGGAGTAGTCGTAATTGATGATAATTCGCTCTTAATAGGTTCATATTATGACAATAATAAGATTAGGGAGATATTAACTGTTTCTACACCATATTTTCTTACTTTAAATGATAGCTTTAGAAAGGCAGAAGATACTAAAATTAAGCAAAGAGGACATGTAATAGTAGAGAGATTTAATCGCTTTATCATTTTTACACAAATCACTTTACGAGAGGAATCTCCTCCATATTATCTTCTTCTTGTAAAAGAGAATCCTGAATATAGTAAAATCGATATAGAATCTTTTTCAAATTTATTGACAGAGATCCTTTATTAACATTTTTTTAATAATTTAATTAATTTAAAATAGATTTTAATTTCCTTGCTTTATTTAGTTAAAGTACCAAGATTTTTTTAAAAATTATTTTATAGATTTGTTCTTTAAAATTCTTTAGATATATTAATATAATTTAGTTTTCATTATTATAATAAATAACAATATCTCTATACATTACATTGGAGTTCAATTAAATTATTATGATCATTTGCCCAAATTGCGGTAGTACGAATTCTGAGGTTGATGGACACATCTGTAGAAAATGTGGAGCTTTACTCCCCGTATCTTCTAGACCTCCCAGAATGAAAATTCCATTTGGAAATAAATCAAAAGAAAAAAATGAGAAGTTTGAAGTTAAAAAAGAATTAGAAGTTATTTCAATTGATTCAAATTCTGAAGAAGAAATTACCAACTATTCATCTGAAGTGGATCTTCAACAGATTCCAATGACGAAATTTGATGATAAAATTGAATCTGATATAAATCAGAAGACTAAAAAAATTCAAGATGAAATTAAAAATTTATTTTATGATTCAAGAGAGAAAAATAAAGCGTCCAGGTTAAGCTTGGAAGAAATAACTCCAAAACCTTTTAAAGGGTCAGTAATTGCAAGAAAAGGAGTTTATGGTCCTTCCCATGATAGCTTTAAACCAAAACCATTACCATTAGAAGAGAGAAGACCTTCTATTTCTCGAAAATCCCCAAATGGCACTTATGAAGATGGATTTTCGAAAACTAGGCAACTTGAAAAAGATATGGCAAATGTGCTATCAGTATTATCCCTGAAATTCAAATTACCTCAAATTCAAGAGGAAAAGTTGGGAAAGGAAACAAGAAAACCTCAAAAAGAAGATGTAACTCCCTCAAATATGAGTGAAATTCTTCAAGAACTTATGAATATCGATATTAAGATTGAAGCTTCAGCAATAATTAAAACTGATGGAACAATCCTAGCATCTGCTATATCAAATAGAATTTCTGATACTCTTTTTTCTACAATTGGTCAGAATTTATCTCTACTTGGGACCGATATTGTTGAAGGATTAAGTGCAGGAACATTAAAGTCTATTTCTGTAAAAGGATCTGAAGGAGTAATTGATTTAGCTCCAATTGATCCTTCTAATAAAGCATTAGAAAATATGGTATTAATTATTTTTTCACACCCAAAAGTTAAATCAGGAATCATTAATATTGCAGTTTCACTATTAAAAAAGAAAATAAAAAGTTATTTAGGTATTGAAGAATAAAAGATTTATAAATTGATTTTTGACAAAAGTTATTACAAAATCTTTTTTTGAAAACTTAATTTCTTTATTTCAATATATTTTAAATAGTTTAATATTAATTGATATTCCTGTAAAAATGAATTAAGGCGATATACAGAAACCAAAGGAACTTGAATATTACTAAATTTACAATCATTTTCTTCCAAAGTAACCATCAATGGAATGACTTTTATAGGCAAATATTTTTCAAAAGATGTGTTTAAATTCGCTAATTTTTCAAGTAAACCAGAAAGAATATATTTGTTTTTATTTAATGCAACGGCTCTTTGAAATTGTTTTTCTGCGGATTTATTTAATGTGCTATATGAATCTTTTTTACGCCATTGTTTTCCATCTATTAATAATAGAAAATGGTTCTTTAAACCGATTACATCAATTTCATATCGTTTTTGTTTTGTTTGACACTTAAAATCTGATTTATCAGAGAATCTGAAATTTTTTATGACTTTATATCCATTTTTTTGAAGAATTTCTCCGATTAAACTCTCAAATCCTCTAAAATCTAAAATCTCTGCAAGATTTTTAATATCTTTATCAATATAACCTATCGTATCTAAAATAAAATGGATTTTGTCTATAGAAATATGATTCCAACTTTCGCATTTCAAAAAGCTAAAATTTTGGATAAAATTTTTAACAGAATAATGATTTGAAATTTTTTGGAGAAAATCTATCTCTCTTTCTTTAATCCATACTTCGTTTAGTTCTAAATTTGAAGATTTTAAAATAAAATAAATTTCATTAAAAAAATTTTTTAAATTCTGAGGAGATAATAAATTGTTCATCATTAAACAGATAAATCCTTAATTCTTAAAAAATAAAAAAGAGTGTGCTAAAAAAGTGTTTACTTCTAAATTTATTTTTAAAAATTATTATGATAAACTTTTTTCAAGAATTACAAAATAATTTGAGATTAATAAGAGATTTTATAATTTTAAGTAAATAATTAGAATTATCAATATCAATTGAATGAATAATTATGGATTTTAATCTATTACCAAAAGTTTTTCGAACAGAAGGAGATATAGCAGAATTTGATCCAACTAAAATTCTTAATAGTGTAATTGATGAGACTGGATTAAATGAAGAAGAAGCAAAAAAAGTTACAGAATTAACTGTTAGAAGAATTGTAAGTACGGGAATCAAATTTCTATCTGGACCTCATATAAGGGAAATTGTCTGCTCAATTCTTTCAGAACAAAATTATGAACAAGAACGAAAAATATATACTAGAATAGGAATGCCTTTAATGGATTACGAAAAAATATTAGAGCAATCAATCAAAAGTAATTCAAATTTTATCAATCCCGAGGGAATTCATGAAATTGCTTCAAGTAGGTTTTCAGAAGAATATTCTCATCTCAAGATCTTATCTGAAGAAGAATCAAGATCTCATTTATTCGGAGATTTTCATATTCATAATTTAAATTTTTTTGAATTAAAGCCTCAAAGTTTTTGGTTGGATCCAAGAGTAATATTTAAACATGGGATCCCACCAACTGTAACTATAAAATCACATGGAAAATTAAACTCTGCTGAAGATTTGAGAGAAGCTCTTAATCATATTATTCTTTGGTTATCAATGATAAAAGGTGAATTTAGTGGAGTATTAGGAATAAACTTTATCAATGTTTTTTTAGCTCCTTTCGTTGGAAATATTTCAGATAATCAATTGAAAAATCATCTGCTATACTTTTTTAATCAATTAAATCTGATTTCTCTTATTACTAGTAAAAAAATCCCAAATATATTCATATCTATAAGTCCTGTTATTCCTGCTTTATTGGAAAATACTCAAGCTATATCTAAAAAGGGAGAGATTCATGGTCTTTATAAAGATTACCAGAATGCTTGTTTTAGACTATATAATATATTTACAGATATAATTAAAGATATGGAAGAAAATAATTTTCAAAATCCAAAATTTGTAATATTTTTTAATAAAAAATGGACAACTTCTAAGAAAAATTCTTATACAAAATTAATTTCAACCGATTTCTCTAAATACCCACTTTTTTTAGTGAATTTAGATAATATGTGGATCAATGAGAAATTTCTAAAATTATCTCAGTCTAATTCTTTTTGGAATTTTGAAATAGCACAAGAAATAACTCTAAATCTACCTAGATATGCTTATACAAGCAAAGATAAAGATAATTTTTTAACAATCCTTGAAAGCAAATTAGAGTTAGTAGATAAAATATTTTTAAAAAAGAAAGAATTATTATATAAAAGATCCAACTCTGGTATATTACCACTATCCAATCTCAAGATTAATAGTGATAAGATAATTTCTCGTAATGAACAATTATATGCTATCAGTTTTATAGGATTAAATGAAAAAAAAATTCTATTATTAATTCAACAACACTATAAAGAAAGCCCAGAACAATCTTTAAATATCATATTAAAAAGTAATTATTCTAAAGGAATCATAACACGATTTACTGAATTAGATAGGAAACATTTTCCCCAAGAAATAAAAATAGTAGTTCCAGAAAAAATTTACAGATATACAAACAATTTAGAGGTCAATCTAAATAAAGAAACTGCATTAAACCAACTCTTGGAAAGAGAAAGTTATTTTCAATCGCTAATAAAAGGGTTTTTTTATGTTAAAGTTCAAAATTCTAAATTAACAAAAGAAACGTATCCTTTTATTGATTTATTACAACATATCTGTACTAAAACTGATATTGGGCTTATTAAATTATCTTAAATAATATCTGGATATTGTATTATTATAATATTATTTATTTTAAATTAGATTAATATATTTTATATTAGATTAATATAATAGTATCATCTAACTTTAAATGAAATAAGAAAAGTTAAAATTAAAAGTAGGATCAATAAGGACTAAAAGCTATTGATTTTAACCCATAAATAATTATGATCGGAAACATCAAAAAAGAGATTATTAAAGCAATAGTTTATTCAGAATTCACAAATCAAGGACCCACTCCTAAAATCTGTTGGCCTGCAAATCTGGATGAAGTAGGGAGCACTTTGATCGCTATGAAAACAATTTCTCTTTTAATGGGAGACTCTGTTTATCAAAATGGTTTTGGTATAGATGGAATTAATTATTTTGGAATTATTCCATTCCCCGATTTAAAATTAAATGGATTGACTTATTTTTTCCTAATCGAAGATACAAGTGCAAGAGGTAATGCTAAGGCAGCCACAATCACTATTCTGGTTGAGGAATCTAATAGATCTTTTTTCTATGAAAATATGAAATATCTAAGAGTAATAATAGATAATACGGCCTCAAAAATTCAAGATTCAGATAATGAGGAAAGATATAAATCCATTATTGAAGATTTTAGGGAAGAATTATTAGATTTTACTTCAGAACTAAAAGATCCTTTCTCTTCAAAAAGAAATATTAAAGTATTATTTATTGGATTAGATAAAGCGGGAAAAACAAGTTTTTTATTTGGTGTAAAACAGAAATATTCAGAAATTATTAAATCAATGCCCACAAAAGGAGTTAATCGATCACAAGAACATATATTCTCTCAAGAAAGTTCTCAAATTTCAATATGGGATTTAGGTGGTCAAAAAAGATATAGACAAATATATTTAGAAAGTAATAAAATGTATTTGTATGATGTGGATCTTCTGTTCTATTTTATTGATATTCAAGCTTCAGAAAGACTTAAGGAATCATTAGATTTATATGATAAAGTTATTCATTCTTTAGAAGAAATTGAAGAGCATCCTCCCATAGTTGTTTGTTTAAATAAATATGATCCTGATATTAAAGATGATCCCTCAATAAACGAAAATATTAAGATTGCTGCTGAGAAAGTAAAAAAATTTTCAAGGAACTTTATCGTAAAAATATTTAAAACTTCAATCTTTGCCCATTGGTCGCTAATATCAGCATATTCTTATGGACTTTCTCAATTAAGTCCAAATAGGGATCTTTTTAATCAGCAATTAAGGAATTTCTCTCTCAAAACAAATGCTGATGCTATCATCTTGCTTAATGAAAATGGAATAATTCTTTCAAACTATTCAAAAAATGAATTTGGGCAAGTATTTGAAATTTCAGCACCTCATTTTAAGACACTTTATAAAACTTTTAAAGAATTCAAAATATTGGAAAAAGATTTAATCGTTTCACCAGGTATAACAAACGAAACAAAGATCCTCGTTTTCAAGAAAATTAAGGTTGATAAATATAATCTTTACTTACTTCTTCTTATTGAAGAGGATTTGGGGATTTTAAAAGTTGAAGAAAATTTACCTACTTTATCTGAAAATCTTGTTCAATTAATTAATACATATATATAATTAACAATAGTATTTTCTTTTCGATAATCTCTTCCTACTCCTAATAATTATTGTTATAATTATTATTAACAATATTATTACAGAACAAATAATTACTACTAAAATAAATATAGGAAAGATATCGAAATTCGTAAAATTAGTCTTTAGTATAGTAATTGTAACATTGTAATCGAAAGAATAATCGCTATAAATAGATGTGGCTGGGGAAGGAATATAAGGAAATTCAGATAATTCTGAACTTAAACCAGGATAAGAAAACCAAGCCCCTACATTAAATCCAATATGATAAAAATCAATATTATTGAAATAAGCTCCATTTGGTTGATTCCATGTTGGATCACAAGCAATCCATCCAATATTTGGGACATAATATTCGATCCATGCATGTCCTAAAAAATCTTGAGTCTCTTTATTTGCCGTAAAAGTAATCTTTTGTCCTACATAAGGTTGAAAATTAGAATTGGAGGATAAAACAATTCCAGTTATTTTGCGAGCGGGTATCCCTTGAATTCTCAATAATGTAATCATCAGGTCTGAAAATTCCGAACAGTCTCCTTTTTTATTTAGAAATGCCCATAAAGCTCCTTTTTCTTCACTTAAACTACCATCATAATTAATATTTTTACCAATCCAATTATAGATTTTTTTAGCTTTTTCAATTGGATTTGTACTAGATCCTACAATATTATTCGACGCATTTATCAATCCTAAATTGTCAATTTCAAAGTATTTTTCTGTTTTATTGCAGAAAAGAGCAAAAATTTCATTTTTGGGCTCATATTCTCCAATATTTGAATTATTAATTTGATCAAAGCTAATAGCATTTAGCTTTATTGTATAATTTTGTACTATCATAACTTTTTCATTTAGATTTAATGTTGTGTTAAAGAGATTATACGAATTATTAAATTTATCAATAGTATGATGTATAGTGGTATCATTGCCTATTATTTTATTTTCTGTAATATTTATTTCTTGATAAGGGGGAGTATTAGGAGTATAAAGAGAATGTGGAGAACATGTATCTATATCAGAAAGTTTAAAATAGTAATTTCTTGGAATAAGTTCTTTATGAATTAATGTATAATTACCTTCAAATCGTATTAGAATACCTTGTTTTAAATTATATCCCGCGATTTTACTGTTTTTAGGATTTTTCTCATTAACTACACTTAAGGTTGAGAAAGGATAAATAATAATTATAGTAAATAAAAGTAGTACAATTATTATATACAATTTTTGAAATTTCATTATAGCAAAATAATTATTTTCATTTATACAAAAAAATCTAATCTTTTATTTTTTTAGTATTTCAAATTTAACTAAATATTTTTTAATTATTCTCTTAAAATAGTCATCAAATATAAGATTGAATTTCTATTAATTTAATAAATATTAACTCTTATCTTGAGAAAATTTGATTTATAAATTTTATCTAATTGATGCTGATAACGGAATCTCCATATTAGAATCGACATTTAAGGAATTTAAAGAAGATCATTTAGAAAAGAAGATCTTCCCCGGGTTCTTTAATGAAATCAATAAAACTATTGATACTATTCAAGAAATGATGAGAAAAGGAAAAAATTTGAATGAGATGACTCGAGTGATTCAATCGGAAAGTGCTACTATAATAATTTATTATCATCCTCCGTCAAAACTCTTATTTTGCTCAACATCAAATATAAGATTGAATTTCTATTAATTTAATAAATATTAACTCTTATCTTGAGAACATTTGAGTTATAAATTTTATCTATGGGAATTATTGAAGATTTTGAGTATTTAATCGCTTTAAAATGTACTGGAGATTATTCTCCGCTTCAAATTTCAAGAATGTTTGATAAAAATCTTTCTGAAATTCATGAAGTTTTAAAAAAGTTAAGAAATTTGGATATTATTACATTTTAAGTTATTCTCATTAATTATAGACCTTGTTGTTAAAATGGAAAAAAATAAAAACATTTGAAATTTATCCTATGTACATTATAATAGATAAGTTTAGTGATTCGTAATGAAAAATAAAATTACAGCAATGGTCTATTCTCCGGCGAGGACACGTCACCTCAGAGAAGGAGATGGTTTTTCAATTCCAGAAATAAATAAATCGAATAGAACAATTGATGAACTTAAGAGATTGAAAATAAAAGTTGATTACGATAGAAGATCCTCTCATTCATTTAACATAGAAAAATTAAATGAATTAGAAGTGCCCGAAATCAAAAGGAAAAGTCGTAAGCCATTTATCAAAAAAGAAAAGAAAAGAACAGCATTCATCCCACCAACAATCGAAAAGGTAGAAATTAAAGAAAAAGCAAAACCTAAAATAAAGAAAGAGAAAAAAGTTGAAAAAGAACCAGATTCAAAAGTTACCGAAATAATTCCATTAACTGAACTTGATGGAATAGGACCGGCTACTGAAGATAAATTTAAACAACTGGGTATAGAGGGCATTCAAGATTTGATCAAAGAAGACCCGAAAGAACTCGCAACATTAATTAAGGGAGCTTCAGAAGAAGGAATTTCAAAAATAAAGCACTTTCCTCTGATTTATCCAATAAAAAATTCTAAAATTCATAAAATTCTTAAGACTTTTTCTAAAATAAAAATTTAATAATTCGAAATTTAATTAATTACTTAAATTTCAATTTAAACAAAGATCTTAGATAAAATTATGCAATATAATTATTATGTTTATGAAAAACCTGAATATAACATTAGAATTAATAAATTACCAATTTGGTTCAAGGAAGTCAAATTCGAAGGAGAAAAAGATAAAGGTTATATTGAATTCCATTCTCAAGAGAACTATGATGAATATTGGGGAGCAATTGCCAGATATGAATTCAATTGGGAAACAAAAAAGAGAACTGAATTTTTTCATTCTCGTGAAGTACAAGAATCGATTAATATTTACAATGCGATAAATTTAAATGTTACTAAGAAGGAATCTGATTGGTTACGTTCACATGAATTTACAATTTGGTTTGGTAATCGTATGAAGAGAGTAGGAAAAAAATATTATCCAGAAAATTCCATACATGGTATATTTTATTGCGAATTAACTGAGAGAGTCTTTGAGATGCATACTGCCATTATAAGAGATTATTTTGAAAGCTATAAAGATTTTTTTAACTTTTTTATCTCAAAATCTTTTAACAGATTTTGAGTTTCATTCTTAGAAAATAGGTGATAAAATCGCTTAATAATTAAATTATTATTAGATAAAGTCCAAGGAATATAGATATCCCCAAATTCATATAAACCAAGTTCTTTTTGTGCCCTATTATATTTTTTATTAAATTTCTCTTTTATGAATTCAATAAGAAAATATTTTCGGAACCTTTTTTGCCATCTTCGCCATAAAGTTAAAAGAAAAAGTCCTTCGGGTTTTAATATCGATTTTATATTAGAAATAATTTTATCTCTAACCTCTTTACTCTTAATGTGATGAATTGCTGCGATAGAGAATATGTTAGAAAAAGAATTATTTCTGAATGGAATAAATCTCATATCAGCTACTATTAAGTCTATATTTCTCCTAGTTAATTTATTAAATTCTCGAACTCTATTCTTGGAAATCTCCATAAATTTAGTTGAATTATCTAAGCCAACTAATTTATTAATCTTATTTTTAAATAATTTGAAATTTCTTCCATTTGCACATCCTAAATCAAGATTAATCCCATTTATTAGAGAATTAAATTCTTTTAAAGAATCTAAAAAATGTTCCAGATCTTTCCAAGGATTTTTACGTTTATTATGATAATCTTGTGCAATTCCATTATATTTTTCTGGCTTCATTTTTTATGAGAATAGAGTATAACATGAATTTTATTAGTTTTCTTCTTTTGTTTTTCTTCGATCCCGAATTTTTGTAATGAAAACAATGAATCCTTTTACTGAGGGTTTAATTCTCCCTTCTTCAATAGCATCATTCCACTTTTTGTTTATTAAATAGTTTTCATTTAATTCCTCAAAAGTTCTTTTTCCTAAGAGTAACCATTCTTCTTTATTGATGTTTGGAGAATCTTCTGATATTCCTGAACAATATTCTAATCCTTTTTTAGTATACTGTAATCTTACTTTAGGCTCTTTTTTGGAATTCTCTTTAAAATCTAACTTGAAAGAAAAAGGAAATGTCCTACAAAACATTGGTCGTAGTTTATAAATCTGACATTTCTTATCTTTTTCATTATAGAAGTAACATACCCCATTTTTCTTTTTTAGTAATCCCATATAGGCGAATCCTTTTTCAGTTTCAATTGGTGAAATAACCATTTTTTTCTTGTCTTCTTCCGAAGGCTCTGTGTCATAGACATAAAAACCAAGTATACGAATCAATTCATAAGAGAAAAGAAAATTATTATTTAATTTACTTTTAATTTAATTAATCTTCGGCTGGTATAATTATCTTACGGTCAATTAAAGATTCAAGAGCGATTATTACAAGGTTTTTATCTTCTTCATACACTAAATCTAAGATATATTCAAGGTTAAAATTCTTTTTATTTTTAACAATTGAGTAAATAACATTTAAAACTCTAGTTTGCATAGAGGTTAATTCCACTTCGTTACGTGTCTTAGCAATTTTAATTGGATCATTTAATTGGAATGGTTCTTTGTAATAAAGATCAAAATATTCATTGATTATGGGAGGTACTAACCTTTCAAATTGATCAAGGCTTCCATCCCAATTATCAAACTTTGCTGAAAGATTCAATAAAATACCATCAGCTAAATAACCAATCTGCTCTTTTAAGTTATTAGAACCTTTTTCCTTTAAAATTAATACAATTCTTATATCATCCTTATCTGCAATTAGGCAATAGAAATACTTGAAATCTAATTCAATTAATTTATTAACTCCATACTTTTTTCCATTATTATATTCCTTATCAGTTTGTATTTTTTCTTCAGTAAATTCTCTACTTATTGATGTAATCGCTTGAATGAATCCAGAAAAAAGTTCTTTTTGACTATCTTCAAGAATTGAATAGCTTTTCAAAAAGACTGGAATTCCACTATATCTATGTATTAAAACAATAGCTTCTATATTTTGAAGATCCTTAAATTTCTGAGTCTTTGCTAGAATTTTTCTCTGTTTCTTTTTTCTCCTTGGGATAATAATATATGACCTAAAACTCAAGCTCCCTAAAATTACTATAGCTCCTACAGATGAAGAGAGAATTATCCACATCCAATAATTTGGTTGAGGAGGTTCAACTATTGTAATAATAAAGGAGTATTGCTTGGTTTTATAGATACCCCCTTCTACATTAACCAAAATATTAATTTTTTTACTTCCGCTGATACTATCAGGTAAAAGAATATTCAATTCATAAATCCCATTATCTTCAGTTAATTTTCCTAAACCATAATCCCAAAAATAACTTGCATTTGCACCTGTGATAAATTCTCCATTTACAGGATCTTGGAATTGGAGCTGCATATCTAATCGATGTCCTTTATTGACTTCAATTGTTTCTCCGAAATTAACTGGAACAATAGATAATTCCTTTTGTATAATCTCAAATCGGAAAACATGAAATTGTGATTCATATCCAAATGCGGAGAAATTAAATTGAATTTGATAAACTCCTATTTCACTGATAAATTCAGTATTAAAGTAGATAGTATAGTTTCCATCTAAGTGATCTTCAACTCTATAATAAGAAGAATTAATGTTGCTTAGACTAACGTAAGCATTTGATATCCCATTATCAAATTCATCAAGATATCTAAATTTAATTGTGCTATTGTTATGTATTTGGACCTTAGATTCAGATTCTAGTCGCTGTAAATCCGTTTGAAATTGGACAAGTAAGTTTAAAACAAACGAATAATTAGTAAAACCTTCGCATGAAGATCTAATGAGTATTTTAAATAAACCATTCGAAGGTAACTCTGAAGTATCTATTGTAGCTTCAAAAACACCTGGAGTAGATTGCTCAAGATATTTTTTCCCTGTTGACCAATTATAAAATATACTTCCATCCTCAATAAATCGACCATTTTCCATATCTGTATATTGGATTTTTAAGGGAATTAGATCTCCAAAATACGTTTCAGATTTAAAATCAATAAGAGCATCATTTGGTTTTAATAAATCCATTGTAGAATTATGAATAATAAGAAAGTAAGATTTTATTCCTCCTAATAATGTTCCGTTTGTCCAAAATAGTGTGTAACTATAATTTCCTCCCAAAAGATTTGGAGTAAGGGTTTTATTAGAAAAAGTGATAAAACCAGAGTCTTGAACTTTCTTTGATTCGAAATACCATAATGATCCATTTGGGAAATAAACATTTAAGTTTATATATGTCGAGTTGAGTTTACTAGGTGTATAATTTAAATAACCTACCTTTGCAGATATAGAAAAGTTATCACTAGTTTTATATAAGTTAAGATTAGCCATTCCATTTTTTAATAGGTTAATGTTACTCGAATTAAGATAATTATCTGAAGTTGCTGAAATTTTCCACCAACCTGGATAAATAGCTTCTGTGGCATTAACTTTTACAAAATCGTCTCCTTTAGCACCTCCCTCAAAGTACCGAGTTTGTAATGTTGGATCTAACATTGAAATAATTTTCCATTCTTTTGGTTTTTCAATTAAAAATTCAAAATTCGTATATTGATCTGGTTTGTATAAATTATGTAGAAATTCCCAGTATATACTACCATTAGAGAGGATTTTATAAGAAATTCCTTGTTGATTTAATTGATCTATTTTTGAGGTAACCTTATGCGTAGCAAAAATTCGAGTATCTAAATCAAATGATAGTTGGGGAGATGTTGTACTAAAGGTTAAGAATATTGGATTAGTACTCCAAATTCCTTGAAGGGTTTTATTTGCATAACCCCAATTATTTTTACAATCGAAATTTTCGCTGTTAACGCTTAAATCGATACCTTCTTGAGTAGCATTTGCAATTGTGGTTAAAATTAAAGAGATATTATCAAACCATATTACTTGTTGATATCTATCCTCAAACCCAGAATAATATACTGTAGTTCCAGACATTATTCCAACTGAAATATTTAAGTTTTGTTGGGAAATATCATTTTGAAATATGTTTGTTGTATTTACCCATAAATCCATATTTATTTCTCCAGTATTATGCCAAATATTTCTTCCAGCTCTAACTACATCCCTTAACCCTATAGAATAAACTTTTTCGTTATTAACTTCTATATAAATATAATTTTCATTTGTTTCCATTGCAGATTCCGCATAATAATCAAATGATAAATAAGCATTTGTCACAGAACCTCTTGGTATTGATAAATTCTGGGAAAATTCAGCATAATCATTCTCAAAATATAGTGAGGCAAAATCATAGGTATCATCTGGATATCCATATAAACTAAGATACATTCCTGTTTCATTATCCATTTCTCCAATTCCGTAATTTTGTTTTAGCAAACTTGAGGTTTGAAATTCCCAATTTTTCAAATTATTATTAAATATTACTGTATCATTAATATATTCATAAAAGTCAATATAATATCCATAAAGATTTACCGAAGAATCTGAAAAGATAGTAATTTTTAACTCATTTGCTTTGATCCATGGTGAATAAAAATCATTTTTAATTCCAGTATCAGTATAGCAACATTGATTATTTTCATCATATATAAAAAGGTAATCAAAATTTGATTCAATTTCAAATCGATTAAAATGAAGCCTAATAGCTAAAGCATCAGTTTGATTAATATTGCTATGAATATTATTTGGATCCAAGGGATCATTGCTTAGATTATTTGTGTAATTGTGATTTCCAGGATTTATCGGTATATTATCGAATTCTTGATCAAATCTATATACTGGAATCTCATCATTTCCACCTTTATTAACCCAATCACGAGTATCTTGGATATTGCTTATATTCGCTTCTATTTTTGAAGCTTCCCAATTGTGAGGATCATCTAAAAAATAACTTACATTTTTCAGATTTTCTGAAGTGAGAGAAATGTGTTGATCCGTCTTGTAAAGATTTCCATAATCAGTAATATTTATTGGAGGTAAATTACCTTGAAAGATTACATTATCTTGACCAGAATTTTTAAGATTTTTAGGTTCATCGTTAGAACAAATTGTATTATTATTATCTATTTGAGTAGTCCTAAATTTAATAAGGGAAACTCCAGAAAGAATGATAAAAATTATAAAAATCGAGCAAGTTATAAATTTTATATTAAATTTTAGTTTATTATTATTAAAATTCTTATATATTAGGTTCAGTAGATTCATAGGCTTAGCTTTCAACAATGGAAATTTCATTAAAGTAAATTTTAATGAATTATTTATGATTAAAAATCTAAGATCTAAGCAAATTCTTCCTTAAGCTTGGTATATAAGTTACTTTTGTCAGCTTTTGACAAAAGATCAATATCAATACCACG
Organism: Promethearchaeota archaeon; assembly: GCA_037386725.1. GTDB lineage: Archaea > Asgardarchaeota > Lokiarchaeia > Sigyniarchaeales > SOKP01 > JARRLT01. The sequence goes on along the minus strand of JARRLT010000086.1, from coordinate 4,622 downwards.
ATTATTATAAATATCTGGAGGGATATTATCAAATAATGAAATCATGAGAATTATAGCATTTTTTACTAAAACTCGATTCTGAGTCTTTTCAAGTTTTTTCATTAAGGCGATAAAAGTTTTATTTTTCCATAATTCAATTTTTTTCTTTTTGAATTTATTTTCTTGAAAAAAATCTAGAATCTTTTCATAACAATCAATTTCTGTACATTTATTCCTCATAAATAAATTCCCGTGAGATCTTTCAAATATATAATTTTAAAAATTATTTTTAAATGAATGGGTTTTTCAAATTATTTGTGACAATATGTCGCACAGAATTTTTTATAAATATTATTACCGACATTTTTGTTAACTGAATTATCTATTAGAAGTTTTTAAAAGAATGATTTGTGTGTAAAATTTATTTTACATTAAGATTAATTTTTTTACACACTTTATTTTCTACTCTAATATATAGATATTATAACCGTTTAATTAAAAATAATATTTTAAAGAATTCTCTTTTTTATTGATTCTAATTCAGGAGGGATATACCCATATGTTTCCAGAAATCTTTTTCGGATATCGTTAATAGTGAATTTGTGCGTTTGGGCTCCTACGGTTTCAACAACAAAAGAACTTATTATAGACCCTAATCTACATGCATCAATTAATGTTAAGTTTAGCATTAATCCAGATAATATCCCAGCTCTATATCCATCACCAGCTCCTGTTGTATCTTTTACTTCATTAGGTTTTCCTATAGAAATTTCAAATTGGTGTATTTTTCCACTATTATCTTTGTAAATTAGTTCTGATCCTTTTTCTCCAAGAGTTGTGATAATAGCATTTGTAAATTCCATGATTTTTTCTTTGGTATACTCTGTTTTAGTTAAAATCTGACTAATTTCATGCTTATTTCCAATTAGAATATTTGTTTTTTTCAAAATTTTAATCAATTTATCCTTTTCAAATAATGGTGTTACTTGACCAGGATCAAAGATCATCGGGATACCTAGATCATAAAGTTGATTAGCGAAATTTTCCATCGCATCAACTGATTGAGTAGAATTAATAGCATATCCATATTCATCTGGATTTTCAATCTTATCTTTCAAATCGATATCTTTACATCTATCTAATGCTCCACCATGAAATATAATCATCTGATTAGATTTAATATCATTTACAATAAAACAAGCCGCAGTATAGTCATCTTCATGAATATCTATGCCTAAAAAGATATTCTCAAAAGTTTTAATATGATCTTTATAATCTTTAAAATCCTTACCAACAGATCCAATTAAAGAAATATGTCCTGTATTTAAAAGACCCATATTATATGCAATATTTCCCGCTGTACCTCCATAATATTGATCACGACTATTTGCAGTAACTGTACTTTGATATTCCTCTTTCATATAATCAATTGAAACTGCATTACAAAAGTTTTCATCAAAACCCATTATATAATCATAAGCGAGAGAACCAAGAACTATTGTTTTACTGCCTTTCTCTTTATTTAAATCCATTACAATTCAATCTCCTTTTTAGAAGTTCAATTTATATAAGGATTAATCTGTTAAAATTATTTTGATATTTGAGGATTCTTTACTTATAATACTTAAGAATTGAAATTTTAAACTTTACAATATTTTGAAATCAATGGATATTTTGATTATTTCAATTAACAAGCTTAAAAATTCCCCTATCCATCAGATAATTGATGAACGAATCGCGGAATTTACTCAAATATAAAAGCCAAAAAAATTAATGATCTTGAGGAAGTCTTAACTAATTCTACAAATGACTTCGATCTGAGAGATTGGGTTGTTAAAAATATTAAAGGTTTAGGATATAAAGAAGCAAGTCACTTTTTAAGAAACATTGGCTATTTTAATTATGCCATCATAGACTTTCATATCATTGATCTATTAGTAGGAAATAATATTATTGAACGTCCTAAAACCTTAACTAAAAGAAAATATTTAGAAATTGAAAGTATACTTAAAGGACTTGCTGTTAAATTAAATCTCAATTTAGCAGAATTAGATTTATATATGTGGTATTTAGAAACAGAAAAGGTTTTGAAATAAATTTCTAACTACAACTAATCGTTTTTAATTGAATTCATTTCTTTAAATAAAAAATGCTACAGTTTAAAAATCATTCCTGATTTATAGAAAAGATAACCAAGTAACCAAATGGTTATTGTAGTTGAGAATCCCAAAATAAACACAAAAATTAATGGAAGAGTTTTAGGAAATAAGACAAAAAGAATATTTATGAGCACTAAATGTAGAAGAAAAAGCATTAGAGAATTCTTACCTAAAATACTTATGAAATTCTCACTATTTTTCCAAAGAATAAAATAATTAGACCAAAATAGAGAAAATATAATTTTACGTCCTTATGAGTATTTTTAATTAATCCTGTTGCTAAAAAGGATGATAATAAACCAATTGAAGCCCAAGAAATGATACCGATAATACCTCCTTCTATACTATTATATATAATGACTCTATAAGGTGGAAGTAGAAATATTTGATAAATAAACATTCCTATAATTCCAATTATAAGTCGAATTGTTTTAGGTAGCCTTACACATAATAAAATTATAAATCCCGTTGAGGCAATATATTGTAATGTTCCCCACCTTAATTGTAACTGAGATCCCGAAACATCAATATAAAGAATCAAACCTAAAGCTAAAAGTATCAAATTTCTAATTATAAAATGACGGAATACTTTTATTTTAGAATCATATTTAATTCTTTTTTCATATGACAAGTGAAAATTAATAACCAATAGAAAAATAAAACAAGGAGCAATTAAATCTACATAAGTTAAACCGTAAACATCAGCATGTCTAGTCCAAGTGGGAGTTAAATCAAAATAAGCCATAGTATTTACAAAGGTCATTAATAAGATGATAAAACCCTTTAAAAAGTCAATACTGAGATACCGATTTGAGATTTGAGATTGAAAGTCAATATTACTCATTATTCAAGAACCAATTTCAATTATTAAATAAGATTATATTTTCTTACATAATTATGATTCGGAATTAAAGGAAAGAAACCTTTAGATATTATAAATTTTATTCTAAGAGTTAAATAATTTGAAATATAAGATTAATCTAGATAAAAATTTCCATTAAAACCTATTTTAATCACTTTAAAATTTATTGAAAACTTGAGTAATGTAGATTTATATATGATAAATTCATTAAGAAGTGAATAAGAGACCTGTATAAAGGATTAAATGAGCAAAAATTTAGTTAGATAGATTTTTTTAGAGAACTCCCTGATATTTTAAAATTAATCTAGTCATATCTTCAAAGATTTTTTCAATGTTATAACCTGTTTTAGAAGAGCATTCATAAAATTCTGTAAAATTTAATTTTCTCATAAATTTTTTTCCCTCTTCTATGCTAACTGATCTTTTTTCTTCTAAATCCTTTTTGCCACCCACTAAAAAAATAGGAACAGGAATATCATCATCTAAACGCTTTTGAAAAATGGTTAACCAATCGTCAACGTGAGTCAAGGTTGCATATCTTGTTGTATCATACATGAAGATACCACCAGATGAACCACGTGCGTAGGCGGGGAGTAAGAATTGAAAGGCCTTTTCTCCTCCAAAATCCCATATTTGAAGGACTACTTTAATTTCATCAATTTCAAGATGCTTTACAAATATTTCAGCACCCATTGTTATTTTTAGATCTGTTTCAAACAATCCAGTCAAATATCTGCGTGCAAGTGTGGTTTTTCCCACACCACCAGGCCCAAAAATGCTAATTTTATAAGTAACTTCCATTTTAATTCATATTATCTGTATAATTGTACTAATTTTTTGTATGGACAATCGAAAAATCATATCTCAATCATCCCTAACCTAGTCTAATAGAGAGTATAATCTATTTAAATCTTATCATACCCATTTAATCTTTAAAAATTAAGTAATAATTATGAAATAGCTTATTTATTTTTTATTAAGTTCATTAATTTTAGGAATTTTTTGGTTTTCTTTAAAATTTTCTTAGCATTGTCGTATGTTGCTTGCTTTATTGCATCATCAATAGATAACCATTTATATCCGACATGTTCAAAACTTAATTTTACATTTTGTGTTTCAGAATGGATTAAATAACAATCTACAACCTTATGTATCAAATCACCTCGAAATCTAAAATAATATTCATAATTTTTCCTAAAATTATCAATTATTTCAGCATTAGATATGCCCGTTTCTTCCTTTAATTCTCTTAAAATTGTTTCTTTATTCGTTTCTCCTTTTTCTTTATGTCCTTTAACAAAACCCCAATGACCTAATCCATATTTTAATAGAAGAAATTTGTTTTCATTAAATATTATCGCAGCAATAGAGTGTTCATTCTTCATATTTGAGAAGACAAAAAGCTAAAAATTCGAATATAATTATGTAATATAGATTAGAAAATGATTTATATTTTTTGCCCATAAGACTAATAGCAAGTATTTAATTTTTTTGGTGAAACTGAGAATTTAAATCTTATTTTTCGTATTTAGATTTCCATATATTAACAGTACACTAAAAAACCATTATTTTAAGTTCAGATCACTTAAAATTGTAAATTGATATTTCTTTAATTATTTTTT
>JARRLT010000085.1:6781-8992 GCA_037386725.1 Promethearchaeota archaeon | reverse complement strand
ATGAATGAACAAATTCTCTGTATTAGCTATTTTGATGAAGTTTTAGGCCCTAATATCTTCTATTGTGGTAATGCACAGCTCAATGATATTGATCATCCAGATTTAGGACGAATTCTTGAATTTCAAGAAGGAATAGGAGCATTCATTTTTTCCTTTCGGAAATATCAATTAATTTCCCACTTATTCTACATTGAGTCAAAAAAAGCGAGGGGAGGGAAAATTTTAATGATGATTGCCTATATGATAAAAGCAAGTTATTTTAGAAGAGAGATTGTAGATGTTTATAAATTTTTAGAAAGTAAAAAACCCATATTAAAGAGTTTTGAAATGGAATTAAGAAGTTTAGAACAACTTCCCATGATATTACAAAAACAAAATAAAACTAATAATGTTAGAAATTTGCTTGATCTAGGATCCAAAGACTTTAAAAACCAATTTTTAGAAATTTATGATAAATACTATAAAGAACTCTCTCCAAAATATGAACTATCAGATATAATTCGAAATAAAACTATTCTAAAGAAGATCTTTATGTTTGGAACTCCTAACTCAGGAAAAACAAGCTTTATTAGAAATCTAGAAGTCATTCAATTTCACAATCAAAATAACAATGATTTATTCGTTAAATTCTATGATGTTATCGTTGACAATTTCGAGATTTTAACAGATGAATGTTTTAAAACAGATTTTAATTGTGTTAAATGTAAATCTTTGGGAACTTGTACTGAAAATGCACAAGCGTTTATTCAACTTATTAATTTAACTAATAAAGAATCCTTAAAAGAATCCAGGTTATTATTTGAAAAAGTTATTGAACATTGGGATCTTGAGCATAAACAAAAGATACCCCTAATTTTAATAGGAAATATTTTTGAAGAAATAGAGAGAAAAATTTCTAAAAAAGAATTATTTAACTTTTTTCAATTCGATACTTATAAATCAAATGGAGTTAATTTAAAATATTTTGAAGCAAATATTATGAGAGATGATGAATATTTATATGTTTTTAGTAAATTTACACTTTGGGAAACTTGAACAACCTAAAAATTTAGAACCTGCATTCTTGACTCGTCGAGCCGTCCTTTCAACTAATTTAGATCCACAATTAGGGCAAAAATTCGCTTTAGTTTCCAATTTCTGGCCACAATATGGGCAAAAATTCCTTTCTTCTCCTGTTACGGGATTCACTTTCTGTTTAGGAGTTTCTTGATATTCTTCTGCTTTCACATATCTAATACTTTGTCCTAATTCTATTTCTCCCGTATCTGGATTGAATTTGTATTGTATTTTTCCTCTATCTCGAAGATCCGCTAATACTCGTAAAACATCTTTTGGTTTTATTCCAACTTCTAGAGCGATATTTTCTAATTTATAAGTTCCTTGATTTCCACGACCATTTACCGCATTCATAATCGCTCTCTTATATTAACCTCAAATTATATGTTAAAGTCTTAAAGTTGGCGGTGTTTTTTACGTTACATTTCTTTCATAGTCGAATCTTTGTAAGATCTTTTCTTAAATCTAAAACTTTACCATCAAAAAGATAAAACATTTTTTTAAAACTCAATTTTAAAATATAATCAGTAAAAAAAGATGTATATTCTTATTAGAACATAAAATAGGATAAGGAGAAAGTGAGAAATGAAGAGATTTAAACCTATATCTTTAATTATAAAAGTATTCGGTTTCACTTTCATCATTTTTCTTCTTTTTCTCATCATAAATTATTATATAAGTGTTAGATCCATATACTCCTATGATTCTTTTATTCTCAATTTTAGTAGAATGTTAGTTTTAATCGCTTTTAATGTGATTTTCTTTATTTTATTCTTTATCTTAGATTTAGAGATATATAAATATCTTTTTATTTATTTAGTTCTTTATGGAATTTTTCTATGGATTTTACAATATCTTTCATTAATATTCGGAAATACTGATTTAAGTTTCAACCTGGATATTTTTTTGTCCGTAATGCTTTTTATGACTTATAATATCGTCGCTCCAGGATTAATTTTATATACAATAAGTTATATTAGAAAGATTTCTTCAAAAAATGAAGGAAATCTCTTAGGAAAGTATCATATTCATGAAAGTTTCTTTGGATTTATACTAATAGGTATTGCACTCATTCTATTTTTTATAAGAATTATTCTCATCCAATATAGAATTTTTTGGCAAGAATTAAGAATTATTTTAGCAATTTTTAATGTA
>JARRLT010000085.1:0-6712 GCA_037386725.1 Promethearchaeota archaeon | reverse complement strand
ATATAAGAGATGTAATCAAGTTCAAGTTTATTGAGATCCTTAAATCAGATAAAGATAAGGAGCAAAATGTTCGAAATACTTCAGTATTTCAGAATATTCAACAATCGAGTCTTTCTTTTTATAAAAAGTTGAAAATACCTATTTATCCACTCGGTATCCTACTGACGAATTTTGCTTTCAATATGGTAATTTATGGATCTGATTTTCTCATCCCCGATATATTTCAATTGGAATATAATTTAGTAGTAATGTTTGGCTATCTCTTAGTTTTTGGATCAGCTGGTCTAATCGGATTTGATTGGGTTCATATCTTTAAAAAATTTTATCCCGATAAATATTATGAGTTGAAAAGTGAATTAATTAAACTCAAGAATAATCGAAGATAATAAAAGTTCAATTTGGAATTCCAATATTGTAAATAGGATATCGATTGATACTTAAAAATGATGAAATTTTATTGACCAGTAAGGAAATTTATAAATTAGAATAAAAACATTTTTTAAAAATTAAGTTATTTTTCAAATATTATGACGGAAATGAAAATGCCAATAATTATTACAAAAGAGGATTGTTCACGTTGTCACGAATTAAAACAATGGTTAAAAGAAAACAATGTAGAGTACATTGAAAAAGACATTGATGACGAAGATTTTGTACATCATCTTCTACATGATAAAAATTTTATTAAGACATTTTGTGATGAAGAAGGGTGCATTGTGAATACACCAGTAGTAATTAAAAATGGGAAATATTGGTTTAAAGAACTTTGGGGGATTTCAGGACTCCGAAAGGAGAAAGCTGAAAAGCTTTTTGAGGTTACGTAATTTTATTTCTCTCTATTCTTTTTAATGATTAGTTATTTCTTAACTATATGATGATTAAATAATTCTTTATAAGAATTCAGCCATTCTTTTAATAACTTTTTTTATTGATCTTAATCCCTCTTCATCCTGTTCAACTCCTTCCTTTCCCTTGTCTCTGGTCCATAGAGTTGCACCTAAATTTGCTCCAAAAGCTCCACCCGAAACACAAATAACATGATTTTGCAAATAGAAATCCAGAATCCCTCTTATCGCAATTTCTTGGCCCCCATTTCTATCTCCCCCTACTGCTAATGCGGCTCCTATTTTATTTTTAAAAATATTTGGATTTTTAGCCACCAAAGCTCGCGATCTATCTAATACCGTCTTAATTTGAGCAGATAAATTGCCTTGGAATACTGGCGTTCCTAAAAGAAGAAATTTTGCTGATTCTAATTTTGGATATAACTCCTGAATATCATCCTTTTGGATACATCCCTTTTTTTCTCTTGTACAATAATTACAGTGAAGGCAATATTTTAAATTCTTACCCCTAACTGTCCAAAATTCTGGTTGAAATCCGAATTTTTCATCAGCATATTCTAAAGCAAATTTAACCGCAAATTCTGTCCCTTGTTTTCGTGGTGATCCGCATATTCCTAAAATTAATTTAGAATTTTCTTTACTCATCTTTACTAATTAGATAATTACTTTCAAAAAATATAAATTGCTTAGATAAAAAATTAAAACTATTTTTCACTTATATGTTTGTAATGGACCCAAAAAAATCAGTTACCGCAACTGTTAAGATTAAATTCCCAGAAGATTTATGGATTCATTCTATATTTCAAAAGTTTTACGATATCAATATGAAAATTCTCTATTTTCTTCCTTATGACCTAGAGGAGTCAATTGGAAATTCTATAGTTGAAATTCTTCATTTTGACATTGAACTTATAATTGAGGAGATAAAAAATCATCCCTCTGTGCTAGAATTTTCAATTTTAGAACAAGAAGAACATCGAGTCAAATTTAATGTGAAAACAAAAGACCCTTATCTATTAAATGCAGTAATTAGATGTGGAGTTCTTGTGAACTTTCCAGTGGAAGTGGAAGAAGGTTACGCTTTTTGGAGGTTAATTTCTACAAGGGAACGAATAGATCAGTTTCTAACAATCTTAGAGAATAAGGGAATAAAAATTGAACTTTTAAAAATTACAGGTTCTGATATTGATTTTGATGATCAGAGTTCGAATTTAAATATACAACAGTTAAAAATTTTAGATCGTGCAATAGAATTAGGCTTCTTTGACGTACCGAGAAAAATTTCCCTTGAAGAACTTGCAAATGACTTAGGAAAATCAAAATCCACATTATCAGTTATTTTAAGAAAAATAATTAAGAAAAAGGTTATGGTGGAGAACTAATTCGAACTAATTCTAAAATAATGTATTTAAATTTATCAACCAATTTAATAAATGGGATAAATTACCCATAGAATGGGATAAAGATCTCCGCATAAAAACTCACACATATAATTTTGGATAATTAAATTAAAAAATTATTAAGCTTAAATTAAATTAGGTGAAAAGTTTTGAATATGCAATCACAAGGTTTTGTGAAAGAAAAAGACATGACCACAAAAGCATTTAATATACTAAATGTCGGTGTGGGTGGTCAAGGAATTATATCAGCTACACAAATTTTAGCATGGGCCGCTATGAGAGATAATTATCAAGTGAGAACAGCAGAGACTCACGGAATGGCTCAAAGAGGGGGCTCTGTTAGTAGTTTTCTAAGATTTGGAAAGAATGTCGAAGGTCCTTTAATTCCAAAAGGATTAACTGACATTTTATTGGCATTTGAAACTTCCGAAGCGTTGAGATACGCTGAATATGCTGGTTCTGAAACCTATATATTCATCAATAAAAAATTTATATATCCACCTGGTCTTAATAAAAATAAAACTCACTATCCAGAGACCGAAGAAATTGTCGATTATCTAAACAATATTACCGATCATGTTTATGTTATAGATGCAAGTGAAATAGCTTTAAAAGCAGGAAATTCTCGTACATTAAATGTGGTCATGTTAGGGGTCATTTCTGGATTAAATATCTTACCTATTAGCAAATCATCATTAGAAGAATCAATATATCAATTTGTACCATCTAAAGCAAAAGAAGTTAATCATATTGCTTTTAAATTAGGAGTAGAACAAGGAAAATCTTTAGGAGGTAATTAAAAGATGACAATACCATATTATGCAGAAAATTCACCTGATAAAAAAGTTGTTATGCTTGGAAATGAGGCAATAGCAAGAGGTTTACTTGAAGCAGGGGTTGTTGTTGGAGCAGGTTATCCAGGAACTCCATCATCAGAAATATTAAAAACAGTTGCAGAAATGGAACCATATTACCCACATTTAAAGTTAGAATGGAGTGTTAATGAAAAAGTTGGTTTCGAAATAGCTATGGCAGCAGCAATGTCAAATATAAGATCAGTTGCGACTATGAAACATGTTGGTTTGAACGTTGCAGCAGATGCATTTATGACGGCTGCTTATATGGGGGTGATAGGTGGTTTAGTGTTAATTTCTGCTGATGATCCTAGTATGTATTCTTCACAAAATGAACAAGATAATCGTTATTATGGTTTACATGGATTAGTTCCCGTATTTGAACCCTCTTCTCCCCAAGAAGCAAAAGATATGATTAAATATGCTTTTGATTTTTCAGAAAAGTATGAGTCTATTGTATTATTCAGAACGACCACACGTTTGAATCATGGAAGAGGAGATGTTGAGTTAGGAGAAATTCGAGATATAAATTCCAAAGGACAATTTGATTGGAACAGAAATCGTTGGGTGTGTGTACCATCACATTCAAGAGTATTACGTACAAAATTACTCGAAAAGATGGATAATATAGCAGAAGAAGCAAATCAATTTCCATTTAATAATTTAAAATTATCTGAAGAAAAGATTGATGGCATTAAATATGGATTTATTTCAGCTGGAATTCCATATTCCCATTTGAATGACAGTCTTTCCTATTTCGATATTAGAAATAAAGTATCTATTCTGAAATTAGGCCTTGTTTTTCCCTTACCAAGAAAATTAGTAGTCCAACTATTAAAGTCTGTTGATAAACTTTTAGTCATTGAAGAACTTGAACCTATAATAGAAACAGAAATTAAAAAAATTGCATTCGAAGAGAATTTATCGAATAAATTAGAAATTCACGGAAAAGATTACTTCCCAAGAAAATTTGAGTTTCCTGCTGAACTCTATTTAGAGAAAATAGCTAAATTTATTGGAGAAAATTTCGAAAAAAATGAAAATCCAACATTAGAATTAGATCTTCCAGTGAGATTACCAGTTTTATGTCCGGGTTGTAGTCATAGAGCAACTTATTATGCTATCAATCAAGTTGAGAAAGAGTTAAAAAAGAAATTCATCAATTCCTCAGATATTGGATGTTATACTCTCGGAGTATATAAGCCATTGGAAGGTATCGATGCCCAAATTTGTATGGGTGGCTCTATTGGAATGGCAAATGGATTTGCAAAGATCTATGATGAGGAAAATCCGGTTTTAGCAATTCTAGGCGATTCCACATTCTTTCATACAGGAGTACCGGCTTTGATTAATGCTGTGTATAATAAAAACGATATGTTAGTTATCATATTAGATAATAGGTCTACAAGTATGACAGGATTCCAAGATAATCCTGGGACGGGAATAATGATAACTAAGGAACCAGGAAAAAGGATCATAATCGAAGATTTAGTCATTGGATGTGGTGTACCAAAAGAAAATGTATTTGTATCAGATCCTAATAATTTAGATGAAATGATTGGTACATTAAAGGAAGCGATACAGAGAGATGGTGTGAAAGTTGTTGTTTCCAGACATGTTTGTTCATTACTCGAAATAAATGAGTTTAGAGCAAAAGGAATTAAACCTCCTACGATAAAAGTTGACAAATCATCATGTATAGGATGTTTAATTTGTGTCAACCAATTCGGATGCCCAGCATTGGTTATTAATCCAGATGAAAAGAAAGTAGAAATAGATCAAGAACTATGTCGTGGATGCGGTGTCTGTATCGATGTTTGTCCACACGATGCAATTTATGAGGAGTAAATGCAAAAATGATTCGGAAATTCTTTTATCCCAAATCCATAGCTGTTATCGGTGCAACGGCAGATCCGAAAAAATTTGGAAATGCTGTTACAACTAATATCCTCACTAATGATCACCTTGAAAGTAAAATCTTCTTAGTAACGCATGGAAGTAAGGAAGTATGTGGAAAAAGTACTTATGAGTCCATACTTGATATTGAAGAAAATATCGATATAGCAATAATATTAGTACCTGCTAAGTATGTTGAACAAGTAGTAGACCAATGTATTGAGAAAAAAGTTAATGGAATAGTCATTGTTACAGCAGGTTTTGGAGAAATTGACGAAAAAGGAAAAGAGAAGGAAGAGAAAATTGCAGAAAAATGTCGAAAAGCCGGAATTCGTGTAATGGGTCCTAATTGTGTGGGAATTCAAAATGTAGATATTGGTTTAAATGCTTCCTTTATTCAATTACCTCCCAAAGGACAAATTAGTATGATTAGTCAATCAGGTTCCTTTGGATGTGCTTGTTTTTATGAAATGGAAAGGCAAAATTTAGGATGTTCCAAATTCGCTAATCTTGGAAATAAAATTGATGTTTCATTTGATGAAATTATTAATTATTTTAACAAAGATGAAACTACTCAAATACTAAGCATATACATGGAAAACGTCTCAAATGGAAGAAAATTTTTTAGATCCTTGGAGAAAATTAACCCAAATAAACCAATAGTAATATTAAAAGGGGGAAAGTCGAAAATAGGTATGGAAGCAGCAAGTAGTCATACCGGATCTATAGCAACGGATTATAAACTATTGAAAACAGCAATTCTTCAAGCAGGAGTGACAATTTGTGAAGACATTTCAGATTTTATCATTGCACTCAAAACATTTTCATTTTTACCACTTCCACAAGGAGAAAGAGTTGGTGTTCTAACAAATAGTGGTGGAAGTTCTGTTCTATTTAGTGATAATGCTGAAAAGTTTGGGTTGAAATTCGCTCATTTTTCTGATGAACTTAAAAAACGAGTTTCTAAGTTTTTAATTCCTTTAGTTAAACTTGTTAATCCATTAGATATGATCGCTGGAGCAGGGGAAAAGCAATATTATGAAGTAACGAAAGCAATGTTGGAAAATGATAATATAGATATAGTAGTAGGATGCTGTGTAATCCCTCCATTTTTAGAAATGAAATCAGATGAACATTATCGCGGAATGATTAGAGCATGGAATGATACTGGGAGGAAAAAACCCGTTATTCCTTTAATGCTATTTAGTGAAGAATTTAAAAATTAATTTAATATCTTTTCTTTTTGAAGAATTGTACCATCACGTTTTATAATTGATTGTTTTACAGTTATTTTCCTATCTATCGAATCTAATATGGGATCTAAGAATAATTTGATTTTCTGACAACACGGTACTTCCATAAGTATTAAATGAACTGTTTTAATCGGATTAATTTTTAAGATCTCTTCTATTTTTTGTAAATTATTTTCGTTTAAACTAAGCATCGGGCATGTGGTAATTAATGGTTTCCCTTTCATTATTTTTCTATGAAAATCTCCATAAGCAACAGGAGAACAATCAGAAACGATTAATAATTCTTCATTCTTGAAATAATCGGCTTCTGGATTTACAAGAGTTAATTTTGTTGGCCATTGTCGTAATGCGGAAGGTATTTCTTCCTTTGAACTTGATTCTTTCCATGGTGTCTCAATTGTCATCGGACTCGAAGATGGACAAGAACATTGATGAGTTGAAACTGATTTTTTAACGGATTCTTT
>JARRLT010000084.1:0-6376 GCA_037386725.1 Promethearchaeota archaeon | reverse complement strand
GAATTTTTATTATAAGAGCTAAATCTAAGGACATTTATAATATGGAGAGTGAATGGTCAATATTAGAGGTTGAAGTACCAATTAACAAATTTTTCATAAATTCATTATTTAATTATTTAATTAAAAGATATTATTTTAGAAACTATAATTTTTTTAATTTATTATAAATATTATATTGTATTCTATATTTAAAAAGACATAAGTATAAGTATCTATTTTATGAAAGATTGATGGTGAAAAATAAAAAATTAGTAATGGATTTTTATGAACTAAAAGTAAATCAATTGATGGATAAGAGAATATGGGATCTTCCTTTAATTGAAAAAAATGAAGATATTCATCATGTTTTATCTATATTAGGGGGAAGAAATCATATATGGGTTGTAAATAATAAAAAAGAAAAAGAACTATTAGGAGTAATTACAGAGCATGATGTTTTATCAATATTATCGCCAAAAAAGTTCCCATCTTATGTTTTTGGCGTTCCAAATGTAAGTTCATTTAAACATGGAACTGCTAAATATGCAAAAGATGTAATGCAAAATAATGTTATTGGATGCAAACCGGATGATAAGATTATTGATGCTTTATTGAAAATGGTAAGATATGAATTAAGAAGACTACCTGTATTAGATGAGAAAATACTAATTGGGGAATTAACATTACATCATTTAATTATTAAATTTTATAATGCGACTCAATATCATCCAATCGTTGAAGATAATAAAGAAAGAGCTAATTTAGCAAACTTTCTTGTTCATCCAAAGTACCAAAGTAAAGGTTATGGTAAATATATGTTGGAAAAAACCATTAAACTGTTTAAACAAAACTATCCTCAATATAATAAAATTTTCTTAAATGTACAGACTACTAATAATAAAGCAATTAATCTTTATCAAAAGTTTAATTTTAGAATCAAAGAAGAAATCCCTCGGTACTATTATTCTGGAGAGGATTCTTACTTGATGGAACTTATAATTTAAATCAAAATTTGGAGCTTCTTTTTAAAAAATCATTTCTACTTTAGCAAAGTAATAGAATTTATTAAAATATAAGGAAACTAAAAACTTTATAAAAAATCTCCCAATCCCAATTCATATGCTAACCCTCTTGGAAGGATTCCTTAAACATTAATATTTTAAATTACCGGAAATTCAAGGCAGTTAATGATTGATCGTGGGTTAAATGAATACCTATATTAAAATAAAATATATATTGCATGAAAAAGTGTTTAGAAAGTTTGATTTGAATAAATAAATATATTAATAGCTGTAATAAATAGAAATATAGAGTCCAAATTATGAAATTTGTAAAACCTAGAGTTATTATATCAAAATGCATTGAATTTGATAATTGTAGATATAATAGTAACATAATAAGGAGTGATTTAGTAAAAATTTTAATGAATTTTGTAGATTTTATACCTATTTGTCCAGAAGTTGAAATTGGTTTAGGGATACCTCGAGATCCAATTAGATTAATAAAAAAGAATGATGAATTAAAATTACTCAACACTTCAACAAATTTAGATTTAACAAATGAAATGAATCATTTTTCTAATGATTTTTTAAATTCAATAGATCAACCCGATGGTTTTATATTAAAAAGTAAATCCCCTTCATGTGGCATATTAAGTACTCCTTATTTGGCAAATAATCAAAAAAGTGCTCCAAAAGTTGGTAAGGGTCCAGGATTATTTGGAAAAGCCGTAAAAAAGAAATTTTCTCAACTTCCTGTAGAAAGTGAAAGTCGTTTGAATAATTTTCACATTAGAGAATACTTTTTGACTAATTTATATACAATAGCACGATTTCGCAAAATTAAAGAATCTCAAAAAATCCGTAAGTTAGTAAAATTTCAAACCGAAAATAAATTCCTTCTGATGGCTTACAACCAAGAAGAAATGAGAAAATTAGGTCAATTAGTAGCAAATCAAGAGAAATTATCCTTTAATGAAATCATTAGCGACTATGAACATTGTCTTTTTAAAATTTTAGCTTCTCCACCAAGAAATACTTCAAATGTAAATGTATTAAAGCATATCCTTGGTTACTTTTCTAAAAAATTAAATACAGAAGAAAAAGCTTTCTTTTTAGATGAATTAGAAAAATATAGAACTGGTTGGATTCCATTACTTTTATTAATTCGTTTATTGAAGATTTGGATTGTACGATTTGACCAAGAATATCTTAAGTCACAAACTTTTCTTGAACCCTTCCCCGAAGAATTGATAATGTTTGATTTAAAAGATATTTGGAAAGATAAATCATATTGATATAATTAGAAAAAACTATGCTATTGGATCTATTTTAAACTAAGTTTCAAATATAATCAAATCTCGGTATTTTGAATATAAAATTTCATTGAAAAAATTATCCTGGATCATGTAAGATAACCAAAAATGATGAAGCTTTCAAATAAACTTCAAAAATAAATGAAAAATACTCATTATTATCAAGTAAATTAAAAGCATTCATTAAAAATTTGATTAGTTGGAAAATAGAATGATAACAAAATGAAGATTTTTATATAAGTTCTATTATGTAATAATTAAAAATTGCATAATACCAACGTGTAATTAGGAAATTTCTCTTTTAAATACTATTTTAGAGAAAAAATTATCTAATAAAAGGTGAATAGTAAATTTGACTCCACAGTTAAATGATGAGTTAAAGGATGAAATAAAAAAAGGGGTAAATCTCCAAAAAGTAAACGAAGAGGATATCAAAAAGCGCGAAGAAGAGAAGAAGAAACGACAAGCAGAACTTGAAAAGGTAAGACAAGCACTGGAGAAACAAGGGTAGGGATAAAATATCTAATTATAATAGATTTTTTGTTATTTTTCTTTTATTTTTATTTAAATTTTTTTGGTAAAGAAAATTCATTTTTCAATAATCTTTCCTTATACTATTTAATTAAATCTAAAATGTTGTAAATAAATGTGAAAATTGTTGAACAAAACACTAAAACTGGAGAAATCACAGTACTCGTAGAGAATATTAATGATTTATGGACTTTATATAATATTATCTTAAAAGATGATATAGTATCCGCACTCACTCAACGTCGAGTAGTGATGCAGGAAGGGAGTAGTGGTGAAAGAAAGGTGATGCGGTTAACTCTAAAAGTAGAAGATGTCGCTTTTCATGAATTTTCCACCAGATTAAGAGTAAAAGGAACGATTATCGAAGGTCCAGATGAATATGTAAGTTATGGTTCCTATCATACTTTTAATGTTGAAATTCATCAAGAAATTACTATTAAAAAAGATAATTGGTTAAGGCAAGATTTGAAACGATTAAAAGAATCTTCTCAATTATCCTCAAATTTTCTCATCTTCTTTATCGCTATGGAAACGGGACTAGCAAATCTAGCTTTGGTAACAAATTATAGTACAAATAAGATCGCTACAATTAAAAGAAATATTCCAGGAAAACGTTATGAACAAGGACTCAGAAATAAAGCTTTAAAGGATTTTTTTGATAGTGTTTTAGGTGTTTTAGAAGAGAATTTAAAAAACCATGATATTAACCTAATAGTAATATGTGGTCCTGGAAATACAAATAAATTATTTCTGAAATATGTGAAAGAAAATGCTTCTGATGATTATGTAAGTAAAATTAAAATATGCCATGCCACCTCAGGAACCGAAAGTGCCATTTATGAAACATTAAAATCCTCCGAATTGACTAAATTTAAGAATAATATTAAATTAGTAAAAGAAGCAGAAAAAATTGAAGATATAATGGAACAATTTGCTAAAGATCCGGATCTTATAGCAATTGGATTTGAAGAAGTTCCTCAAGCCGCACAAATGGGAGCAGTTGAAGAGTTATTAGTAGCTGATACTCTCATTCGAGGTGCCTCTAAAGATACCCGATTAAAGATTGAAGAAATTATCAATAATGTTGAAAATACTGGAGGAAATGTGATGATCTTAAGTTCAGATCATCCAGCTGGTGAACGATTAGTTGATTTAGGATCTTTAGTTGGAATTTTAAGATTTAAGTTTTAGAATTATTATGAGCCAAAAAGTAAAATACGTTGATGAAAAGTCCCAAATTCCTATATTTGGTTTAGATTTTGCAGGAATTATTGATAGAGGGACAAATATTGTTGAATTAAAACCTATAACTATCTGTAATTTACACTGTAAATATTGTTTTGTAAGAGCAGGGGATTACCAGACTAATTTTATTGTTAGCGCAGATTATTTAGTTAAGAATTCCAGAAAATTAGTTGAAGTAAAGGGTCATCACGATATTGAAATTCATATAGCTCCTTATGGAGAGATCTTTGCATATAAAGAACTTTATAATCTGCTAGAAAGTCTTTGGAGTATTAATGGTGTAGAAAGGATTTCTATGCAAACAAATGGTCTTCTCTTAAATGAGCAAATAATACAGAGATTAGAGGAGTTGAATTTAACAAGACTAAATATTAGTCTTAACACCTTTAATGAAAAAAAGGCAAAATATTTAGCTAATTGTGTTTCTTATGATATGAATTCTTTATTAAAAAATATTGAATCACTCTTAGAAACAAACATAAATGTTCTATTAGCACCTGTATGGTTTCCTGGAGAAAATGATTCAGATATTGAGGATATCATACAATTTGTCTTAGAAAAAAGAAGCCAAGGCCATTCTCAAAAAGAAATGCAAATTGGAGTGCAAAAATATTTGATTTATAAAACAGGTAGAAAATTGAAAAAAATTCGACCTAAAACATGGGGATATTTCTATCAACAATTAGCTGAATTAGAAGAGAAATATCATATAAAATTAAAACTTGGACCCAATGATTTTGGAATTCATGAAAGAACTCTATATTCTCCAAATTTAGATCAAGAAGATATAATTCCGGTAAAAATAATCTCCGAAGGAAGATGGAATAGAGAATGTATCGGGAAAGTAGATGAAAATTTTGCTGTAAAGGTTCTTCTCAATTCACCATTAAAATTTAAGTCTCAGTTAATAGGGAAAGTTATCGATACTAAAATTATAAAATCTAGAAGCAGAGATAATCTCATTACCTCATATCTTCCTTTTTAATTAGAGCAATTTCCTATAAATAAATTATTCAATCATAGGAAGGTTTTAATAGCCTTTTCTTAAATGAATAGAAGATAATAGTATTTAAAAGCAATTATAATCTTAAATCTCTTATATTAATAAACTTATAATACCATTATATTAATAATAAGTAACAATTAGGTGAAAAAGCCACGCCAATCATAACTCACGAAGATGAGCTAGAACTCGCCAATATGGAGGAGGAACTAGTCTCAAAAATGGAAAAATTCGCAAAAGAACAGAAAAAATTCATAAAACAACAATCTAAACTTGCAGATCAGATTACAGATACAACAATTGCCAGAGAAATGATGACTCGGACCATGAGGGATGTTTTAAAACAAATGCAAACTCTTGCGAGAGAAAGCAAATCTAATATCAAGGAAAAAGAAGTTAAAATTTTTGAAAACCTTATACATGAAAATGATACGTATGTCGAAGCAAATAAAATATATTTAAATGCTATTAAGGATTTAGCAGTTAGGAAAGAATATTTCATTGAAACATTAGAACAGCTTGCCAGCGCTTTAGATAATGTGGCAGATAAACGTGCGGATGTCATTAAAAAAGCATTAAGCGTTGAAAAAGCCAAAAATAAGATGATAGAAGGAGCAAAATTAACCCAACTAGATCAGGAATTGAATGACTTTCAACGGGATTTTGAGAGAGCAAGAGATGTATTTTTAAAAAATATAGAACAATACCTCCAGTCGCAAGAAGAAATTAATCAACTATGGCAAAAACTAAAACAGACTATCACTAACTTAAGTTAAATCTTCGTAATTATATTATATTTTTTTCTCTTTTTTAAATTTTCAAATCTAGAAATTCTCAAATTAAAAATGGAATGGATTAATCTGTCTCTATAGCACAAAATCCTTAGAAACCAAATTAAATTTATTAAGTCATGCTTATTATAATATTATTAAAGTTAATTTCAATTTAAAAAAATTATAAGAATAGATAAATTTAATATGTGTGCTGATGAATTTAATCGGTTCTTGGCTGAAGCAAAGAAAAGTCCTCTTGAAGAAAAAATCAATACATTTGGAGCTATCATCGAAAAAATAATGACAATCGTACTACGAATACCAGATCTTGTCGATACCTCTCTCGAGGGGATAAATCAACGAATCTCGAATTTAGAAAACAAGGTTAATTCTATGAATAATCAGTTTAATTCTCTTCAATCTCAAGTTACAAATACTTCGCCTGGTGCGGGTGTTAGAGGAAGTACTGGAGGTCCCCCCGGAAGTCCCCCACCCAGTCCAAGATCTTCCGGTGGTCCTCCTGGTGGTCCC
>JARRLT010000083.1:0-10231 GCA_037386725.1 Promethearchaeota archaeon | reverse complement strand
TTTGGAGGGATTGAATCTTCAGAAGATTGAATTGCTTTTTTAAAATCCACAAATGATTTTAATTCGTCTAAATTAATTGTATAGTTGATGATTTAAGATTAAAAAAGATATTCAAAGCAGCTATTAAAAGAAAAAAGAAATCTAAACTTTTTAACTACTTATTTCCTATGGAGTTTCCTTATGATGGTTTCCATAAATTAATAAGCGAGGTAGAAAAGGTTTGTTCGGAATTTTCTAAAAAATTTGGATTTAAGCCCCTCTATCATATTTTTGGATTCGATAATTTCATTAAAGTTAACTTCAGAATTTTAACATTTGATTCTAAAAAAATTTTCAATCAGCAACCAAATTTTGCCAAAAAGATTTATACATTGATATTCCAACATTATCTAAATTTAAAAAAAGATAGGGTGTAATCAATCTTCTTTAAGTTTATCAAAGAAATCCTCATCAACTAAATATTCTTTTTTATTATCTCGTTTCTTAATTCTCTTATAATCCTCTTTTCTCCAATAATAATAGCCTACCAACCCTCCCATTATTAAACCGATTATAACTCCTTGTAATAAAAACCATGAAATAATATATATAAGCTCTAATAATGAAAAAATTAAGGTCCAAATTGTAAAAATTATCCATTCATATAAAGATAAAACCAATACAGAAAATAAACCTCCCAAAAGTCCAGCTAATATACCTGTCTTCAAGGCTGATTTATCTGGTTTTAAATATCTAAGTGTAAACCAAACTCCAAAATTAATACCGACTAATAATTGAAGATCCCCTATATATAGAAAATATATTTGAAATGTGATTAAGAATAAAATAAATGTGGATATACCCGATATAATTATACCAGCAAGAACATTTCTTTGTTTAGCTTTTTGAAATATGTTTTTTATCCACGAAAATGTGACCACCAATTAGAAAAAATTTGTGAAATTTATAATTTTTATTATTTTGCCTAAATATTGAATTTTTCATCAACATTAAAATAATTTCTCAATTAATTCTTTAAATACTAAATCTATATTCAAACCTGTTTTAGATGAAGTTTTAATATATCCTAAAAAGTTAGAATAATTCTTTTTAATTTCTTCAACGAAATTATCTAAATTGTTTTCTTTTCCACTTTCAATTAAATCTGATTTAGTTCCAACTAAAAAAACTGGAATCTGATAGCAACTCAAAATTTCTTTCCATTCATAGAATTGGTCTAAACTATTAAAACTTGTTAGTTCAAATAAAAACAATGCTGCAATTGTTCCTTCGACAAAATCTGGTAAAAACTTTTTAAAGTGATCTTGTCCTGCAAAATCCCAGAATATAAAATTATATTGATTTCCATTAATCGCTAACACTTTCGAGAAGAAATCAACTCCTTTTGTTAATTCACTTTCAGGATCAAATTCATGGTTAATATAACGATTAAGAAAACATGATTTTCCAACTCCACCAGCTCCGATCACAATAAGCTTTAAAGTTTTCATTATTTCATCCAGTTATAATTTTTTATAAAAATATCTTATCAATATAATATTTTACGAAATATATTAATTCAAATCTTTATATTTTTGAAAATCTAATTTTATATTAATCAAGAAGGTTAGATGTGATATTTAATGAATTCAGATATTATAACTTTCGGAGAAATTATGCTTAGATTATCTCCACCAAACTTTAAAAGATTTTCACAATCTAACTCATTTGATGTAACTTATGGCGGTGCTGAAGCGAATGTTGCTGTTTCCTTAGCAAATTTTGGTTTCAAAGTTAGTTTTGTAACTAAAATTCCTCAAAATGACATAGGAGAATCTTGTATTCAATATTTGAACAAGTACAATGTAAAAACAAAATATGTAAGGAGAGGGGGAGAGCGATTAGGCATTTACTTTTTAGAGAAAGGAACAACTGTAAGAAGTAGTAAAGTAATCTATGATCGTACAAATTCTTCAGTTTCAACCGTTAATATTTTTGAATTTGATTGGGATAAGATATTCCAAAATGCAAGATGGTTTCACTGGACTGGTATCACTCCAGCTCTTTCTCAGAATCTTGCAGACATTATCCTGCAAGCTATTAAAAAAGCTAAAGAGTTTGGGTTGATGGTTTCATGCGATTTAAATTATAGAAGTAAATTATGGAATTATGGAAAAAATCCTTCTGAAATAATGAAAAATCTTATGAAATATTGTGATATAGTTGTAGGAAATGAAGAAGATTTTGATAAAGTGTTTGGAATTATCCCTTCACATGTAAATATTTCTTCTGGGGAAATCTCGGGTCAAAAATATGAACCAGTTTCAAAAGTTTTTTTCAAGAGATTTCCAAATGTATCATATATCGCGATAACCTTGAGAGGATCTATTTCTGCTACGCATAATATCTGGACGGGAATATTATTTGATAAATTTAAAATGTATGAAGCTCCCTTGTATGATCTAACCTATATCGTGGATCGAGTAGGTAGTGGAGATGCATTTAACGCTGGTTTAATTTATGGTTTTTTTAAAAAAATGGATCTCCAAAAGATCTTAGAATTTGCTGTTGCTGCTTCTTGTTTAAAACATACTATCGAAGGAGACTTTAATTTAGTATCTATTGATGAAGTTGAAAAATTAATTAATGGAAATATTTCTGGAAGAATTGTAAGATAATTGAGCTTTAAAAAAGGTAATGAAAAATGAAGGATAACTCAAAATTAATTGTGACGGTTACCACAGCTAATTCATGGATATTTCCTGATGTAAAAAATTGGGCTACAAATGATGATGATTTAGTAAGGGATGTTATAGATTGTTATGAAGCTGGTGCTTCAATCGCGCATATACATCTACCAAGGGGGAGAGAAAAGATCATTGTTGAAAAAGTAAGAGATCAATGTGATATTATCATTCAAGCTGGCATGTCTAGCGATAGTATACCGGAAAGGGAAGGCGATTTCCAAGCAAAACCAGAAATGATGTCAATTATTCTCAATCACCATGATGAACATTTCCCAAACTTAAATGTTAATAAATTACATTCTTTAGAAGAATTAGAAAATTATTGTAAAAAATGTGATAAATTTGGAATTAAGCCAGAATGGGAAGTCTGGAATACTGGGTCTTATTGGAATTTACGATATTTGATAGAAAAAGAACTAATAAAAAGACCACATTTTATGACCTTATTCTTTAATTGGCCAGGTGGTACATGGTCTCCTCCAACAATAGAGGAATATTTACATAGAATTAAATATATCCCAAAAAATTCTATTTATTCTGTCAGCGTTATGGGTAATGAACAATTAAAAATACTCAGCTTTGTAATCAACAATGGAGGAAATATCAGAGTAGGAACAGAAGATTTTCCTTTTGTTAGAAAAGGAAAAATTGCTAGAAATAATAGTCAAATCGTTAAACATTTTGTTGATTTATCTAAAAGACTAGGAAGAGAAATAGCAGATCCCTCCGAAGCAAGAAAAATAATTGGAATACATTGATTTTTAAGCATAAGATTCTTATTTAAATTTTCATAATAGATAATTTTTATTTAGTGTATATTTATTAAATCACTATAATAAAACAAAGAATAAGGGGCTTTACGATGGAAGATAATTCTGGTTTAAAGAAATGTGAATTTTGCAATAAAAAAGGCTTAGAATCATGTTATAGGTGCGGTAAGTCGGTTTGTAGTGACCATCTCAATACTTTTAGAATGAAAGGATATTGTCCTGAATGTATCAAGATAACTGAACAAAGAGAAAGGAAGAAAAAAATTATAGTATACATTTGTCTGATTGTATTTGTGGTTTTTATAATTCTTTCTTTATTAGTTAGGTTGGTTTATTTGAAATTACAAAATAAAGTTGCCATTATTACAGGTAGTGGGGCAGGGATTGGAGAAGCTACAGCGATTCTTTTTGCTCAAGAAGGTGCAAAAGTCTGTTGTAATTCGCTTTCTGAGTCAAGTCTAAAAATTACAGAAAAAATTCTCAAGTCTCATGGCGAAGCAATCTTTGTTCAAGGGGATGTTTCTGTGGAGGAGGATGCTAAAAAAATTGTTGAGAAAACGGTTGAAATGTTTGGAAAAATTGACATCCTTTTTAATAATGCTGGAATTGTTTTACCAGGAACCGTTAGCACAATAACTACTCAAGATTGGGATAAAACATTTGCGGTTAATGTAAAAGGAACTTATCTTGTTTCAAGATATTGCATTCCATATTTAAAAAAGACAAAAGGAGTAATTATTAATAACTCCTCTTCAGTTGCATGGAAGGGAGTTAAAAATCGAGCGGCTTATACAGCCTCTAAAGGCGCAATTCTTTCTTTATCAAGAGCTATGGCAGCAGATTATTTAGAGGATAATATTCGGGTAAACGTAATCTGCCCTGGAACTACTGATACTCCCTCACTAGGTCAAAGACTTTCTAAATATAAGGATCCTAAGCAAGCGAGAAAGGATTTTATCGCCCGACAAAAAATGGGTCGCTTAGGTTCACCCGAAGAGATAGCTCAAGGAGTTCTTTTTTTAGTATTAAATGAATTCTGTACCGGAACTTCTCTTTCTGTTGATGGTGGTATGACAATGTAATTTAGGCTTTTAAAATCGATTATAAAAATAAAAGATAATTTGCTTTATCTCGCTGTCCAACCACCGTCTAAGCATAGATCCGCTCCAGTCATATATGAAGAATCATCTGACGCTAAAAATAAAATACCTGCAGCAATTTCCTCTGGATTTGCCCATCTTCCTAAAACTCCTTCCTCTTCAAACTCTTTTTTTATAACGTTATAATCAACACCTCTATCTTTTGCTTGCTTAGCAACATCACTCTGAAGCATAGGTGTATCTGTTGCTCCAGGTGAAATACTATTAACTCTAATTCCATAGGGAGCCAGATCTAACGCCAAAGCTTTTGTAAATCCAAGAATCCCATGTTTTGTTGCGCAGTAGTTTGCATGATTCACTTGTCCAATATGAGCAGCTACCGAAGCGAGTGTTATAATAATACCAGATTTCTGTCTTTTAAAATAAGGAATCACATATTTACAAGTATAGTAGGTACCTTTTAAGTTTACATCAATCAAGAGATTATAATCTTCATCTGGAAAATCCTCTACTGGCCCTACTCTAACCACTCCTGCATTTGCTATTACGATATCAATTTTTCCAAACTTCTCTAAAGTTTTATTAATCATATTTTTAACATCTTCAGATTTTCGAACATCTACTTTCATAATTTCAGTATTATTTTTTGCATTTCCGAGTGATTCATATGTTTCCTTTAACCCTACTTCATCTATATCCGAAAGAACTTGATAAGCACCTTTTTCAGCAAATAGTTTTGCACTAGCCCTTCCAATTCCAGAAGCCGCTCCAGTAAGAACTATTACTTTCTCTTTAAAACTCACTTTTTGATTAATTTCAGACATTTTATATATTAAACCTATATTTTATTGTATTTAATATTATTTTACGATTATTTCCTTTTCCAAATTGGATAAACACTCGCAACCTTTATCCGTTACACGATAACAATCTTCAACGCCAACTAAACCTTGACCTCGAACATTTTGCCATACTTCTATATCTAAAACCATATTTTTTTCAAATTCTCTATTCATACTTCCACCAGTACTGAATAAGTGTGCTTCTTCACATTCTAATCCTATACTATGACCGGTGATAAGGTAAAAGCCCCTTTTTGTTAAGTTTCGTAAAAATTTATAAGTTTTATCATAGAGTTCTTTAGAATTGATTCCCGGTTTAATATGATCTACACAAAATTCTTGAACTTGTATCATATAATTCATGGCTTCCACAGCCTTTTTTGGTACTTCACCAATTACAATCCCTCGACTAATATCTGAGATATATCCTTCCCATACGGCCCCAAAATCATACCTAATGATATCATCTTTTGTAATTGGTGTCCCAAGGCCTGGAGCTTCTGGATCTGATGGCCCTATATTCATTGTAAGATGATCCCAACCCCAAGCACCCTCCTCAATGATAGTTTTCCTTGCGGTTTTTAATAAATCGGTGTCTTTAACACCCAATTTAGTTATTTCCATACAAGCTTCAATAGCTTTTTCAGTAACTTCTGTAGATTTTTTAATTCTATTTATTTCTTCTTCAGTTTTAACTAATCGCATATCAAGAAAAGCTTGATCCCCGTTAACATATTTCGCATCCGGGAAGCTTTTTCTTAAAGCATCCGCTTGATATCGAGGCATTTGAGATTCTAAACCAATTATGCCATTATTGAGTCCCCATTCTTCAATCTTAGTTTTTAAAGTTTTTATTGCTGCCTCTGTACTCCCAATTCGATGAACTTCGCTTGGATCAATCCAAGAAAATTCTTCCACACTATCATATAGCGACCATATTATCGCGCTTTCTTCTCCATCGTTTTTTACCATCGATAAAAAGGGATATTGATTTTTTAACACATATAAGATTGGATTAGGAGCAACATGTGTCACTGGTAATCCTGTTGTATAAAACACATTAACTGGACTTGACGCAATCAAAAGATCTAATCCATACTTTTTCAGAGATTTTTGAGCTTTATCCTTACTATAGCCAATAGGTTCCAAAATAACCACTATTTAAACAAATTAAATTTTATAGATGAATAAAATTTAGCCATAGAAAAAGATAAACATTGCACTTTTTTCCTTGATTAGAAAATACATATTTAATTAAAGTTTAGATCTAATTTATACATGGAAAAAGTAAAATTTGGGATAGTTGGACTCGGAAGTGCCTGGAGTTTCCATAGTACGGGAATAAAAGATAATCCTAAGATTAAAATTAACGCTGGTTTTGATATTAATAAGAAAAATTTGAAGAAATTCGAGAGAAGGTATAAAGCTGAAACATTTACAGATTACGAAAAATTTCTTAATTCTGATATTGATGCAGTGTTAATTATGGTTCCACATTATCTTCATAAGAGTATGGTAATAAAGGCAGCAGAAGCCAAAAAACATATTCTCTGCGAGAAACCAATGGCTAGGACTCTTGAAGAATGTGATGATATGATTAAAGCTACAAAGAAAAATGGTGTTTTGTTCATGATTGCTGAAAATCATAGATTTTTACCCGCTCATCAATATATCCATGATGCTATTCAAGACGGATTATTAGGGAGGGTATTTTTAATTCGAGCATACGAAGGGGTGAACGAAATTTCGGGACTGACAACACCAAATTTTTGGAAAGGTGATCCTGTTAAAGCAGGTGGGGGAGCCCTTATGGATATGGGTTCGCACAAATATGCTATAATTAATTGGATATTAAATGATAAAATTAAATCTGCATATTGTTGGGTTGAAAAGCTATCTACAAATCTTCCCGAAAAGGCAGAAGATAATGCAATTTCATTAGTAAAATATGAAAGAGGTACTTTGGTTAATATAACCGTGAGTTTTTCTATAATAACACCCCCAACTAATTCCCTAGAGCTTTATGGTACTGAAGGAAGTTTAATTGAAAATCATATGTGGAAAAATCCTGTGAAAATTAATTCATATAATGATAAGATGGGAGAAAAGAAAGGTAAATGGTATGAACCCCCGATAGAACATGAGCCTTTTCCAGGATATTATAAGATTTCTTCCAGAATAGAGGATAACTATTTCACAGAATGCATTTTGAAAAATAAAGAACCAGAATTCACTCCAGAACAAGCGAAAGAGGCAATTGCTGGAGTTCTTTTAAGTTACTTGTCCGTAAAGGAGAAGAAATTAATTAATTATGAAGATTTAATAGAGATATATCGAACCCAAGGCACATTTTCTATTATTTCCAATTTAGAGAAATTTATTTGAATATCAAAGTATTAAATTAAAACCCATAAATTTTAAAAAATTAAAAAAATAAAATGTGATTTTGATTAGAAAATGAAATTAATTGGAAAATAAATGGCAATCCCGACTATTGCTGCCATTGGAAAAGTAAGTAACCATATTGCTATAATTTTCCATAAACCTTTCTTTGTTGGGACTCTTCTAGCTTTAGATAGACCCACAAGCGATGCCACTAACATATGAGAACCTGAAAGAGGAACTCCTAAAACAGTACCAACAAACAAAATTATGGCTGTTGGGACCTCACTGGCAAAAGCGGTACTAGGCATCAACTCTGTAATGTTTCCTACGTTCTTAATAACGCCTCTACCTAAAACAATAATCCCGCCAGCAAAACTCATCCCAGTAATAATTAAAACGAAATTTACATTAAATCCGATTCCAACTAGTATTCCTACAGCATTTGAACAATCATTTCCAGCCCTAGAAAATGCTGTCCAACAAATCACTCCAAGTAAAATAAAGGAAAAAACTTTTTCAGATCGTTCCACAGATTTAAAACCAGACAACTTTCGGATAATATATTTATTGATCAATTTATAAACGTAAAAAGTTACAATATATCCAATAATTGGAGATAATATCCACCAGATAGACATTTCTAAGATTGTAATCCAATTAATTCCACTAAATCCATTTAATAAGACACCAACACCTATAATTGAACCGATAGTTGCATGAGTAGTCGATATTGGCAAACCCAAAACAGATGATGCAGTTAACCAAACTGCGGTAGAAATTAATATTGTCACAACTATTACATTATCAATTTTAAATTGGAGTAGATCTTTACCAATCGTTTCACTTACCGATCTCCCTAATAGAAAGGCTCCTGCAATAGCTAACACGGTGGCGAGTATTAAAATTTCCTTCATATAAAGTGTTTTTGAACCATGGACTGTTCCAAAAGTTTCATCATTTCCACCAATGGCAAAAGAAATGAATATTGAGATGATTATAAAAACAATTAGTATGATAAGTTCAACCGCCATTTAAGAAGTTCAACTCCTTCTATCTATTTGGATATTTAATTATCAATCCTCGTATGTAATCTGAGACTTCTTCTGACCAAGATATGATGTCATAAATATCCTTTACTAATTGAGAAATTAAGCTAATACGAGTTGGATTGCGGGTTTCTTTATAAATAACTTTTAATATTTTAAATCTTAAAGTTCGTCCTATTCTCTTTAATTCTTCTATTTCGAATGTTTTTTTATTTGCTTGTTCAAAGCTAGTTTCTACAAGATTTACCAAATTAATCAACTCTGTAACACATTCTTTATAAGTGTCTATTAACTCTTGAAAATCATCACTGATGTTTTCATATAATTCAAAAGGATTTATTTGCAAGAATCGAGCAATAAATTCTACTCTATCATTTATACCATCGACCATTGTAATTATATTATAGCGATCTTCAACAAGGAAAGGAAGAGCCCGCTTATCTTCATAAAGTAATTTTATGTATTCTTCTTTTAACCTATCACAGTTATATTCATATTCAATTACATCATCTAATTTTTCATCTTTGTGTTTTTTATGAATGAACTTAGTTAAATAAGAATGAAGTTGTTTACACCCGTTTAGTGTTTCTTTTCTGAATTCCTCAATTATTTTATCTAATTTTGAAACTTTTGCATTCATTTTGATTTCAACCTTCCTTTTAAATTGGATTATATGATTTATATAATACTATTATCTTAAAAATGTTTGAAACTCAGTATCCAAAAATTATTTTTGATTCTTAATACTTTCCTATCTTTTTTTAAAGATGTGATATTTGATTCTTCACATGTCATTTCAAGTATTTAAACTGATAAATATTCAACTTCTCATACTTAAATAGGATTAAACCTTACTTAATTATTATAGAGTTATTGTCAAATCAACTAATTAATAAGATATATAATACTTAAGTTGTATATTTTTAAATAGCATAGATACATTATAATTTTAAATTGAAAATTGGAATAAGCGATAAAAATGAGTGAAAAAATCGAAAATGTATTAGAGAACCTAAAAGCGATTAAGGGTGTTCATGGAGCGGCACTTATCGAAAAATTCGGGCTTATAAAAGGGAGTGCCTTACCCGGATGGGTAGATCCGGAAGCAGTTGCAGCAATGGTTACTTTAATTCTAAAGGCAAGCCAGCGAGCTACTAAAGAATTAGAACAAGGGCAGTTTAACCAAGCTATAATTGAATCTGAAAATGGGAAGATTTTATTTACAGAGATTAAACAATCAATCCTTTGTTTGATAGCAACTGTTGAATCTCAACTTGGAATTATTAATTTAAAGTTAAACGCAGCAAAAAATGCTTTAATTGAAGTTTTATAACATTTCTTTTTTCTATTATTTTCTTTAAG
>JARRLT010000082.1:0-27490 GCA_037386725.1 Promethearchaeota archaeon | reverse complement strand
GCGCTGTTGCTCTTTGCCATCCTGGCCGGCGGGGGCGGTTTTATCTATTTTCGCCGGCAGGGATGCACCCTGGCCGAAGCCGCCGCTTACGGCTGTGCAGCCTTTTTGATGACCCAGGCATGGATCGGCCAGGTGGCATTCATGGCGGGAGCGACGCGCTACTATTTCTTCATTCTCTTCATGATCGCGCTGCCCGGGTTGAAAATGGTTCGCCGGATGCCCGCCGAAATCGCTGCCTGTACAAGAGCATCCATCGATTTTGCCCGCCAATATCCGTTGGCCGTCGCCGGTCTGTTGAATGTGTGGAGCTATACGGCCTTGGCATGCGTTTGGCCCATGCCCCGGTTGTACGGGACGGCGATGGAAAGCTTGTCCGAGATTGGACTATTAGAAAGAGCAATATTAAATAGTATTGATGAAAAAAATGGTGACTCTAATTCTGGTAATAAATAAAATAAACTAATCCCTTTTATCATTATCCCCCTAAATGCATGGACGGCATAAGTCATAGGATTGAATAAAACTATCTCTTTAAGCCAAAGAGGTAATGATTCCACTGGATAAAAAGCACCCGATAAAAAGAATACTGGAAAATTGATTAATCCACCTACAAATTGGAATGCTGTTAGTTCGATTTTAACACTTAAAGCGATTGAGACCCCTACAAATCCTAGAGCAAGGAGGACAACCATAATATAAAGATAAAGAATTGAGAGAGGATTTAATATCATATGAACTCCTAAAAGTAGAGCGATTAAAAGAACAAACGTTGCTTGGGCTGTTACTTTTGTTACACCAGCAAGAGTGAAACCAAATACTAAACCACTCCGACTTGCGGGCGTGGTAACCAACATATCAAAATAACCAACCTCCCTATCAAGAATTACTGGCATACCAGCAGCAAATAATGATGTAAATAAAATTGTCATAGCTAATATTCCAGGAGCAAGGAAATCAATGAATTTGTAATTCGTTGAGGAATATTGATCAACATCATTAATTAATTTAGGAGTCATTGGTGGGACAACATGGATTAAATTAACAATCCAGTTTATTACATGTGAATCATGTATGGTTTCATTCAATTTTTGAGCGGTAACACCTTTAATTGCCTCTGAAACCATCAAATTTGTGTTATCGACGGTTACAGTAATTTCTGTACTATTACCAGTTGCTAAGCCGGCTAAACCTAAACTAAAATTTTTGGGGATAACAATGTAGCCTGCAATCTTCCCATCTTTTATCATATTTTGAGCCGTTGATTCAGAAATATTTACGGCAACAACCGATAGCTCTGTTGAATTTTGGAGATATTGATAATATATTTGTCCTGGTTTTTCATTATCATGGTTAATTACTGCCACTGTAATGTTTGTAAAATTTCCAGAATATGCATTTCCTACTATAATTAAAAAAAGTACGGGAAGTAATAAGGAACTTTTTGTATCACTAGAATCTTTTCGTTCAGTTTCTTCTCTTATATCTCTACCAGTATATTCAATGAAAACATCATTTAGCGATGGACTTCGCATTTCAATTGATTCTATTGTAACTCCAATTGATTCTACTTCATGAAGGATTGTAGGTAATGCATGTTTGCCATTTGAAACCTTAATCATTATAGTTTTATCTCTAAAGGTGATATCTTTCCCGAGTTCTAAGTCTTTTATCTTTTTCTTAATATCTTCATCAATAGTAATTTTATTATTCTCTAAACTAAGAGTTAATTCAACTAAATCTTTACCAATATCATCCTTCAATTCCTTTGGAGTACCTAGTGTCATAATATGACCGAAATCGATAATAGCTACGCGATTCATCTCTTCTTCGGCTTCCTCAAGATAATGTGTTGATGCAACTATGGTTAAGTCTTTTTCTTTTTGTAAATTATGAATGAAATCCCAAACCACACGACGTGTTTGCGGGTCTAAACCGGCAGTAGGTTCATCTAAGAAAAGTACCTTGGGATCAGGAAGTAATCCCCTGGCAATTTCCAAACGTCGCTTCATACCACCACTAAAATGTCCAACAAGATCATCTTTTCTATTGTCAAGTTCTACTAATTTTAAAACGTTTAAAATTCTCGATTTGATTTCCTTTCGCGGCAAATAATAAAGTTCTGCAAACAACTTCAAATTTTCATAAGCTGTTAATCGAATATCGAGAGCAGAGTCTTGGGGGACATACCCAATGCTTTTACGGACTTCATTTGCTTGAGTTTCAACATCATATCCAGCAACCATTGCCCGTCCACTGGTTGGAGTTAATAACGTGATTAACATCTTAATCGTTGTTGTTTTACCCGCTCCATTAGGACCAAGTAACCCAAAAATCTCACCAGTTTGAATTGAAAGATTAATTTTATCTACGGCAATTAAGTCATCAAACTGTTTTGTGAGATCAAAAGTCTCCACTATATTATCCAAATAATCACTCTCTTAATAAAGATGAAAGGATAAAATGCGATTGATTTGCTTTTTTAAATTAGATAATGTTATTAAAAATAATATTTAAAATTAGCATTTTATTTTTCTAGAAAAATTGATTTTAAGATAAAATTTAAGGTTAATATTCTGATATAAGAAAATTTTTAAAATTAATCTAAAATCATCATTTTATTTCCTTGCTTTTGAAATTGTGATAGATTTGTAAAGTTTAAAATTAAGTAAATTTCAAACCAAAACCATAATCTCATTTAAAAAAATGATTGTAATGATCAAAAATAAAACATTAATTGCTATTGGTAATAACATTATGCTATAACCATATTTTGTCTGATCTAAATGGGTTCTTCTATGAATATAGTAATAAAGTAGTGAGCTAAGTCCAATTCCAAAAATAATAAAAGTTGAAATTAACCAGAGCAAATCAATTTTATTTCCGTATCTATCCGGAACAAAATTGATGTTAAAATGAAGTGGAACTATTTGAGGTAGCTGTAAGTAGAAAATTAGGAAATAAATTAAGCCAAAAACTGATAGAATAATTGAAATGATAAAAAGAGATAGAGCAAATTTGAGATCCCTTGAAGGGTGTTTAACATTTTTTGAGGATTCTGGTTTTTCTTTAACTACTGAACCAAGATCTCCAAGTTTGCTATTTAATAAGCTAATAAAATCCTCCTCATTTGCAGGTGTTATTCCATAAAATTTCTCTTTTCTCCCATTCGTTTCAATAAACAATAAATTATCGATTTTTGTAGCATATAAAGAAACAGTCTTAAAATTACCTTCAATTAGGTATTTGAATTTCCCAAAAAGATATCCTGGAATGCCTACTCCACCTAATCGTATACCTTGGTAATTCTTATTTGGTGGTCTGATAACACTTGTAATAGTTTTAAGTTGAATTCTTGTTGTTTTTAAACCCCATTTTATTAAAAGGTAATTTTCTGTTACAATATATTCCATTTCATAATAAGCATAAACCAATAAAGCAAATATTATGACAACTGCTGTAAAAATGCTTATTAGAATGGTATAAAAAAATAGACTATGGATATGTTGATATATTGGAATCGTTATGACAATTAGTAAAATTGAAATTGCAATTGTAGTTAAAAGCAGATATTTTCCCCCATTTGACTTTTTTGGCTTAAAAATTTTTGTCTCTGACATATTTTCCCACTTCTTAATTAAATAATAAATTAATTATTTTGGTAGGCAAGGAAATTTATGGCAATTATTAAACCTAACCTTTTCATTCTTTACAAATTTGTATAGACAACCTTATTGCTCTTGGATTTTAAATTTATAATATTTTTTTGAAAATATACTTTATTGTTTTATTTTTATCAATTACCAATTCTTAATATTGACTCTAATTTTCGATTCTGTACTTTCTTAGTTTGATATACCTTTAAATACCATTATTAACTTAATAAAAATGTCGATTGCTTGAATAGATTTACTTTCGAAGATGAATTTAGATATAAAACATAAAAGATCGAAATAATTATAAGTTCTAATGTGTTAGGGTCAAGAATTCTTCATGAAAGGCTTGCTCACTTAATTTCCATAGTCGTTTTTGGTTTTCCAGATTATAAGACGCTTTGGAGGATTTAACTGGTTTGGACTTTGCGAAATATTTTCCTGTGATTGCTTCAACTTCTGGTGAACTAGCTAAATAAATAGAGGCTTTTGCACCCATTTTAGCACTTATGGCAAAAAGTCGTAGAAATTTGAAGAGTATTCCCAAAAGTCGATTCCTTCCTCGTTTTCCAAAATTTGTTCTAACAAATCCTGGATGAAGTGTGTTGACAGTCACTCCCGTCTCTTTGAGCCTTCGAGCAAGTTCATAAGTAAATAAAATGTTTGCCAATTTTGAATTTGCATAGGCAAGATACCCTTTATAATTGGTGTCTTGATTAATATCATTAAAATTCAAATTTGCAGATTTATGAACAGCAGAAGCCACGTTAATAATCCTTGAAGGTGCTGATTTTTTCAGAGTATCTATCAATAAATTCGTGAGTAGGAAATGACCTAAATAATTGATTGTGAATGTCATTTCATATCCCAAAGAAGAAATTTTCCTCTTATTTAATATTAATCCAGCATTATTGATCAAGACATCTAATCTTTCATAATTTCCCTTGAATAGTTCAACAGCATGATAAATTGAGTCGGGGTCTGCAAGATCTCCAATGATCAATTCAAATTTATTAGAATGAGTTTGTTGTTTGAGTTCTTGAAGTGCTTTCTCTCCTCGTTCCTGGTTACGACACAACATGATTATTGTAGCACCCATCTTACCCAAAACTCGTGCTGCTTCCTTCCCAATTCCCGAATTTGCCCCTGTGATCATCACAATTTTCCCTTCCATCGTTTTCTCTGATGTATGTGTAACGTAAGCTGATAACACTCACTAAATAAAGAATAAGTTGAACTCCCAAAAAATTAAAAATACACTATAATCAAAATTTAATAGGATTAATAAAACAATTTTTTCATACAATAGCGAGATGTTTAATGGATTTGCTCTTCTGGAGGTTTTATTTTTCTAAAAGCGAAATAAACCGCTATATCATACACGATTTTAATACCACCTCCCAAAATGAAAGGAAAAGCAAAATTACCGATTTCGATTAATGAAGTAGCTATTGGAGGGCTGATGGAAGACGAAACTGTTCGAGCCGTATTCGTGATAGCAGCTGTCGATGCTCTATCTTCTGGATTTATAATGGCATTAACATACGATTGTCTAGTTGGAACATTAAGATGGGAGCAAGGAACATAGATATTGCAGTATTAATGTCTGCAATGAAGAAAATTAGTTATATTGAAATTAATTGCACATTAAATCTCAAAAAAATCCATGTCGCGAGTAAAGTCTTAACAATAAAACCTCCTCCGAATGCATCAACTGAAAATAAAGAAGATAACTTCAGAACCGTTTTTCGGGATTGAGGATGAAGGATCATTTTATTAGAATTTTTAAAAATATTATCGATATCGTTAAAAGTCAAATATATTATTAATTGAGTTAACCCGATGATTGCATATACATAAAATGCAAAGTTTAAAGTAAGACCTAAATGAGGCAAATAATCAGGTAATCCTGTGAATAATGATCCAAGTGACATTGCTGCATAACCTACAAAGTTATAAATTGTAAATATATGAGTCCTTTTCTCATTACTTACCCTTTCTGAAATAATTGATTGTTCAATGCTTTGAAAAGGCCCTGATTCTGTTCCTTTGGCACTTAACAAGCCAATCAGAGCAGCGATAATGATCATGATCGTATTTAAATTCCATAAAAATAGTAATGCAGAGATAACCATTAATGCTGAAAGTGAAACTAAGATTAGACGACGTCCTAATCGCTTAATGGCTAAAGTTAAAAGAATATTAAAGGGAATGTTTGATAAAATCATTAATGACACGATAAATCCTACAAAAGTTACGTTATATCCTTTAGTAAACATATAAAGGGGTAAAATGATACTCATTAGTGAACTTCCAAAAACGCGAAGAGATTTAACGACCATTATTTTTTGTATTATCATCTAGCTTCTTCCCAATTAAGTTATTCTTGAAACTATAAACATTTTATAAATAATACTTAACAAAATTATTATTTAAATATTAAATTTGAGAATTTTAGGGTTGTAATAAAAAAATTGGTTTAAAAGAAGCAGAAATAGAAAATTAAAACATTTTTTTAAGCAATACATCTAAAGATTAAAATATAATATGTGTTCCAACTGAGGAAAGGTTAATTTGATTTCCACAACCCTTCTTTCTCACCCTTCTATAATTTTATGCCTTGTTTGGGTCATATTTGTATATTAAAAATTAATTATGGTTGAGATAATTTTGAAATGTTGGAAAATAGAATTAAAGTTAAGAGGTTTGTAGATTGCTTTTTATAACGCCGATCGAAATCAATATGAGAATATTAGGTAGAATATCCTAATTTAAATTGCTTCTTTTTCAGTAAAAAGTAACCAAAATACCAAAATATTATCAACAACAAAATTAGTATTGATAAATCAAGAATTAATGGAAATCTATACTTATCAGGATTATCTGATATATAAAAATTGGAAAACACGGAATATATTCCAAATACAAATATTCCTATTAAGAAAATTTTATTTTTTGATTTTGGAATTATAAGCTTTTCTTTTTTCTCTTCTATCGTTTGAAGTCGAAAGAAAACATTAATTACAAACCATGATCCTATCCAATTTATTAATATTGTTCCAATAAAAATTAAAACTAATAATACTAAATCAATTCCCTTTGGAGTAAAAATTATACGATCTTGTACTGGTACTAATATTTGAATAATCGAAGAAATCACCATCTCCACTGTAAATAATACCGCCATATTTACAAATATAAACCAAATTCGATGGTTCAAAAGTCGAATTAGGATTGAGTTGT
This sequence comes from Promethearchaeota archaeon, assembly GCA_037386725.1. GTDB lineage: Archaea > Asgardarchaeota > Lokiarchaeia > Sigyniarchaeales > SOKP01 > JARRLT01. The sequence continues at coordinate 20,597 of JARRLT010000082.1, read as the reverse complement.
CTTCATCATAATTTTGGATTGTTTTTGAATCAAATTTACTTAATATTACAAGTAAAAGAAATACCCACACGTTACAAACATGGGAGTATCCTAATCTGGCTAAAAGTAAATTATTTTTAAATAAATAAACCAATTATCTAATTTCTGATTTGATTTAAATGAATAAACAGAAAAAGGGATCCAATTTATTAACTCATTATTTATTTTTTTATTCATATTTTCTTACTAATCTTTAAAGATTTATTAAATTTCATATCCTACTATTTCATTGTAATCGTTTGCATATCATTATGTTTGGTCTTCTTAAATTAAGAATATCTTGTTCTTAACTAGCTAAATTGTTTTCTTTTCGATTAATTAAGGATTATTAGTTTTCATTTTCCCTCCTTAATCTTTTGTATTTATCCATCACACGACTGATATCATTCTGTATTTTATTTCTTTTCTTGTTCTTAATAATAAACCTTTGACAGGTTGTGTCTCTAGTCCAGTTATTATGACATCAGAAGTGACAAAAATTTTGATAAGTTTATATAACATGCTTAAAAATGAATCACCTCATCAATTAGACTCTGTGTCTAAATGTAAATTAAAATATTATTTGAGGGTGAAGAAAATTTGAATGATTTTTTAAATTATAGATTAAAAAAATTTAAAACAAATATTCGGAACCATCTACGGAACCACCACCATCGACCTTTTTATTACTATAATCTAAAAGAACTTTGAAATTAGTAGTTTTCTTTCCTTATTTTTATCCTATACAATAAAAATCCAAAAGTAATACTAATACTAAAAATAATAAAGAAAGGATGAATACCTATTCCATTAGGATTCCTTGTTGATAAAATTCTTACACCCCCTTCGATTGTACCTAAATAAATTCTATCATTATTTATAGAAACTCTCACTGTTCTCCATTGGTGATGATAAGATTTAAAGATAATAGGATTTTTTGCATCAGAACAATTTAAGATTTTTAAACCGTTACTATCGTCAGCTAAGAATGCTATATCTTCATTTAAAAGTTTTACATCATTTATTATTCCACCATCAAAATAACTGCCTAAAAGGGTGACATTCAACGGATCCGTAAAATTCAATACTTTTAAACCATATTTATAATCATTTAAGTAGACTTTTTCTTTATGATGAGCTTTAGGTGCACCACCAGCATATCCTTCACCAGTATGAACAGTACTTAGATATGTAATATTATGTGGATCACTAATATTTAATATTTTCAAATCAATAGGAATCGGCGGTCCCCCGATATCTGGAATTCTTGTACCTACAAATATATAATCATCCATTATATAAACCGGTCCAACACGACCAGTACTATCAACCCATTCATCTATCATTATTGGATATAATGGATTACTTACATTAACAATCTGAAGGCCACGATCCTCAGCACCAATTAATAATAATTCCCCCTTCAATTGAATATATAAACAACTAGTGAAGTTGTGATAAATTGAAAGTAATTCTAATTGATTTGGATTACTATAATTAAAAATATTTACGCCTGCAGAAGAAGCTATAAATATAAGTTCTCTCTCATAATCAAGTTCCAAATCATGAACATTAGAAAGAAAATAGTGATCTAATTCAACGCAATTATTAGGATTTTTTATATCATATAATGCTAAGCCTTGGTCAACTTCTGCAAGAACGGCAATTTCATTATCTATAAAACGCATATTTTTTTTAACATTTTTAGAGTGCTCAAATAATAGACATCTATTAAAATTATAAGTAAACTTAAAAACGTTCTTATCGAAGTTGCTTGATAATAAACCAATTCTTTTATACTATTGAATAATATTTTCTATAATTCAGAGAAGAAAGATTTCACCTAATAAAGTTGGAACAAGAATTGAACGCTCTATAAATTCTAAATTCTTTCTTCTCTTGTTAACCTTTTTATACCATAAATCTTAAAGATATGAAGATATATCTTAGTTTTTTTATTAAAATAGAAATTGAAGTCACAAGATCTTATAATAAAGGCAAAAGCAATAAAAAATGACTTCAAATGTGATTAAAGAAAATATTATATTAATCCTTAGTAAGATTTTAGAATAGACTAAAGAATTATTTTTTTAAAATTTTTAAAATATTATTGCATAAATTATTTATTGGTGATTTTGATAATATTTAGGATTTCATAAATACATTGAAATGGGTAGCTAATCCCCGAAATTATCAAAAACTATTATTACAAATCCCAAATTACTTATCATAATAATGAAAAGAAATTTATGAGAAAGGTTTACATACATGACAAAAAAGAAAGTTGTTATTATTGGAGCATTAGGTTTTGATTTTCATCTCTTTAACACCGTTTTTAAAGATAATGAAGAGTATGATGTAATTGCATTCACAATAGCAGGAGAACAAAATGTAGGAACAATTGAAGGTACAGAGAGAAGATTTCCAGCAGAATTAGCCGGAGATTTATACCCCAATGGTATTCCTATGATTTCAGAGGAAAATTTAGAAGAGACGATAAAGAAACATAATGTAGATGAAGTAGTTTTTGCTTATTCTGACGTATCTCATGAAGAAGTAATGCATAAGGCATCAAGAGCATTATCTTCTGGAGCAAATTATAGACTGATATCTGAAAGATTTACTCAGATAAAGGCTAATAAACCCGTGGTTTCTATATGTGCAGTTAGAACGGGGTGTGGAAAAAGTCAAGTTTCTAGAGCAGTTTATCGATACTTGAAGAAAAAAGGATTTAAAGTAGTGGCAATAAGAGAACCTATGCCTTATGGAGATCTTGTAAAACAAAATGTTATGAGATTTGAAACATATGAAGATCTTGATAAACATGAGTGCACAGTTGAAGAAAGAGAAGAATATGAACCTTATATTGAACAAGGATTAGTAATTTATTCTGGTGTAGACTATGGAAAAATCGTCAAAGAAGCTGAGAAAGAAGCTGATGTAATTATCTTTGATGGAGGAAATAATGAAATATCTTTCTATATTCCCGATTTATTATTTGTTGTTGTAGATCCATTGCGACCAGGCCATGAAATAAAATATCATCCAGGTGAAGTAAATGCAAGAGATGCTGATGCTTTTGTAATTAATAAAATGAATAGTGCCAAACCAGAAGATGTAAAGACGGTAGAACATAATCTTGATGAATTAAATAAGGATGCTTTGAGGATATATACCAATTCAGTAGTAAGTACCGAATCTTCAATTGATCTAGAAGGGAAGAAGGTAATTGTTGTGGAAGATGGTCCTACTTTAACTCATGGTGGAATGGATATTGGAGCAGGTTACATTCTTGCTAAAAAAGTCGGTGCTAAAATTGTAGATCCAAAACCATACTTAGTAGGAAGAATGAAGGAGGTATTCGAAGAATTTCCTCAAATAACTGAAATTGTTCCTGCAATGGGATATAGTGATAGACAAATTTCAGATATGCAAGAAACTCTTAACAATGCTGAATGTGATGTAATAATTAATGGAAGCCCGATTGATTTGCAAAAGTTAATTGATGTAAATAAACCAATCATAAAAGTATCATATGACATTGAAGCGATAAAAAGTCCATCAATTGAGGATGCATTAGATACATTTATCGAAAAACACCTTAAATAAACAATATTTAACAAATTTTTTAATTTTTAAAAATAATTTTTAAATTACATTATCCTTTTTATTTTTTTGAGAAATATTAAAAATAGTAATATATTTAGTGAAAAAAATGATTTTAGCAGAAAAGAAGTATGAATCAGTTGAAATAAATAAAGGCTATACAAATCGAACATTATACATCAATTTATCAAATTATGAGATTAAAATTAAACCAGTTACCGATGAAATGAAAGAAAAATTCATTGGTGGAAAAGGTTTTGATTTATGGTTAATGTGGAATTCTTTACCTAAAGATAGAATCGTAAAATGGGATGACCCAGAAAATGAAATATGCATTTCTTCTGGACCTCTGGGAGGAAATACCTTTTATCCAGGGTCGGGGAAATCAATTGTCACAACAGTCTCTCCTCTAACTGGTATTCCTATTGATAGTAATGTAGGAGGATATTTTGGACCGTACTTAAAGTTTAGTGGATTTGATGCTATTGAGTTACAAGGAAAGGCCAAAGAAGAAGTTATAATTAGCATCGATGGTAGAGAAAATGTGATTCGAATTGAAAAAGTAGAAAAAGAAGAGTTTCCAGTATATTCTCATCAATTAACTCAATATTTAACAGAAAAGTATTCCACGGATGACTCCGAAAAGCAGTATATTTCAGTAGTTTCTACTGGACCTGCAGCAAAACATACAAAGTGGGGTATGCTTAATTTCTCTTGGTATAATCATAGAAGAGATTGGGCGTCCTATAAACAAGCTGGAAGAGGTGGAGTTGGCACGGTCTTTAGTGATAAGAATATTAAAGCTCTTATTTGTCACTCTCCTAAATTCACAGCCAAATCTAATAATCCTGCAGACTATGAAAAGGCTAAGGAAATAGGAAAAAAACATAATAAAGAAATTATCCAGTTGGATCCAAAACAAAATGAAATGCGAGTGGTAGGTACAGGTCATTTACCAGAAATTATGAATGCAACAGATCTTCTTCCAACTGAAAACTATAGGTTTGGGGCTCATCCCAAATTGAAAGGAGAAGATTTTCCTTATACAAGAAAGATATGGAAAAAAATATATTCAGGTGGAAAAGGTGCTGATGGATGTTGGTATGGATGTACTATTAGTTGCTCTCATTATTCTGAAAACTACAAATTAAAAACAGGTCCTTTTAAAGGTGAGAAAGTACTTGTAGATGGTCCAGAATATGAAACAATTGCGGGTTGTGGATCAAATTGGGGAGTCTGGGATCCAGAATGGATTTTAGAAGTGAATTTTTATGCTGATACATACGGAATTGATACAATTAGTCTTGGAACGGGCATTGCTTTTGTTATGGAATGTTATGAAGAAGGTATACTAAATGAGGAAATAACAGGAGGGTTAAAGTTAAATTTTGGTAATGCTAAAGCAGCTTTAGAACTTATCCACCAGATGGCTAAGGGAGATGGTTTTGGTGTTATAGTAGGGCAAGGAATAAAAGAAATGAAGAAATTCTTTGCTGAAAAATATGGTGGAGATCCTCAATTTCTACAAGACATAGGGATGGAACATAAAGGATTGGAGGTTTCTGAATATGTTACAAAAGAATCTCTTGCTCAACAAGGAGGTTATGGATTTACGTTGAAAGGGCCGCAACATGATGAAGCATGGCTAATTTTTGAAGATATGGTAAGAAATTCAATTCCCTCATTTGAAGATAAAGCAAAAGCGTTGCGTTGGTTCCCTTATTTCCGTACCTGGTTCTCTTTAAATGGATTATGTAAGCTCCCCTGGAATGATGTACAACCTGCAGATAATAAAGAATTACCAATAAAAGATCCTGAAACAGGAGAATTATTGAGAGCAAGAGTTCCAAAACACATCGAGTACTATGCACAGTATTTCTCTGCCGTTACAGGAAAGGATTCAAAACCTTACGATCTTCTCAAAATGTCAGAGAGAATTTATAATTTTCAGAGAATTTTTAATATACGGCTTGGAAAAGGTCTTAGAGAACATGATTCAAATTTACCATATAGAGCTATGGGCCCAGTTACACCACTTGAATATGAGAGTCGAGCAGAAAGGTATGATAAGCAACTTAAAGATTTAGGAATTAAAATAAGGAATAAAACGACCGAAGAAAAGATTAAAATTCTGCGAAAACATCGAGAAGAACAATATGTAAAACTTCAAGATGCTGTATATAAAGAACGAGGTTGGACAAATGGAGGTTGTCCTACAATAGAACTAATAACGGAACTTTCTATCGATTATGATGATATAATAAAGGTAATTGCACCATATCAAAAATAATTAAGAATCTTAGAATATGATATAGTATTTTATAAATGGTTTACACACATTTATCAATTAATAATCTAATTAGAAACAATTACTTTTTTCTTATTTCTTCCAATTTTTTTGTATTAAATAGTCTTTCTAATTCTCTATACAATACTTTTGTACCAAATTTATATTTTTCACATAATTCTCGTCTAGTCATTCCACTTCTAACTTTATCTTTAAATTCTTTTTCTTTTTCTTGTGGGATTCTTTTCTTTAAATTTTCCCTGTTGTAAACCTCACCACCAACAAACTTTTTAACATCAGTCATAGATTTCAACTTTTTGTTATTTAATATCCTTCTTATTTCACGGAGTAGAATTCTTCTGTCGGATATTTCATATATATGTTCTAATTGTGATCCCGATAAAAACTTGAGATCTTCTTTAAATTCTTGTTCTTTTTCTAATGGAATATATCGCTTTTCTCTCGAAGGAATATTCCATTTTATATTTCTTATAGCAGTAAGATTTTTAACACCACAGAGCCTCTCTAACTCTTTATAAAATACTGTTGTACCTATATCATATTTCTTACATAATTTGCGAAGTTTTAATCCTTCCAAAACATCATTTTTAAATTCTGGCTCTTGCTTTGAGGGAATCTTTTTAATTGAAATTGAGTATAGTTTTCCACCAATAATTCTTTTAACATCTTCAATTGAATTAGCACTCTCTAATGATTGAGAACCCTGTTTCTTGAATATTGCCTTAATATTTCTGACAAGGATTTGTCTACTTATATTATATTTATTTTCTAAATCAACACCTTTAAGATTCTTAAAATCTTCTATGAATTCCTCCTCTTTTTCAGAGGAAATACATTTCTTGGGATTATAAAATTCACCACCTACTGCTTCTTTTGCTTGTCTCATTGTCTTAATATTTTCATTATCCAAAACCCTTCTAATTTCTCTCATTAACGCTCTTCTGTTGGGATAAAGACCATATTTCTTCTCTAATTGAATCCCTGTTAAGTTTTTAATATCTTTCTGAAACTCTTTTAGTCTTTCATTAGGTATTATTTTTCTAACTAAACTTTCTCTCCAGTTTTTAAGTTTCTGGTTAATTTTTTCAGAATTGATAGGTATTTCCCAAATTGATTCATAATCATCTAAATTTATGTTTACACTCATTGAATCAATATTATATCCTTTCTCATGGTCAGTTGCATTGTAAAATTTAATCCAAGATGCTTCTGCTTTGAGTAAATCTTCTTTATTGAAAGTTTTGTCTATTTCTTCTATTTTAAAATTATTTTCTCCATATTTTTTTATTGCTAGATCTATTTTTATTGGATTTTCTACTCTTTCTATGTGATTTGCTCTCCATTTATGAGCATACCATCGCTTCATAATGGTAGATTCTGTCTTCCCTATATACACCTTTGCATTAATCAAATTGGTAATTATGTAGATGTACCCAAATGGTTTCATGAAAGAGTTTTCCTCAAACTTAGATGTAATTTTTTTAAAATAATATTTTCTAATAAATAGTCTGTAAGTATATCTATTAATAAAATAGAGAGAATTATTTTTCTAAAATTTTAAAGTTTAAAATTCAATTTCGATTTTAAATGAATAATATAAGTAAACATCCTTTTTTAGAAATTCCTGAGAGAAAAATAATTAATTTTACTTTTGGTGGGAAAAATGTAAAGGGGTTTGAAGGATTGGTTATATCTTCTGCTTTATTTCTTAATAAGATTAAAACTTTTGGTCATCAAATAAAAGATAATACTCCTCAAGGCATATTTTGTGCGAACGGACAATGTTCTCAATGTAATATACTATAACTATTCTTGAATAAAATATTTTAGAACGGGATGAATTTTATTTACTACTTCCTTAAAAAGCTTTATTATATGAAGTCGTGTTAGATGATTTGCTTCTGAATCTTAATTTTTAAAGAATTCTTCAAAATTGTCATATAATTTAACGGAATGATGAAATTCGTGGGTTTATTTTTAAGATTAGGGGAATAACTTTCTTTTTTAAATTGATCACTAATAGGTTTTCCATTGTATTCTGGAAATTTGAAACCATCATAATTTTGATGTATTTTACATGTACTTTATTAGGAGTTATTTTACTCTCAATTAATACTTCATTTAAGAAGTTTGTTATGTTTTTCACTTTTATAATTTTTTCGCGGATATTGGTAATTTTATCTCTATTAATGGATCTTTCTTCAGCATTTAAAATTTCTTCAACATTCAATTCTTCATCTAATAATAATAAACCAACTTTAAAATTGGTTAAAATTTCAATAAGATCTTGAAAATAATGTTTATTTTTCAATAATTCAAAATAACTACTTTCAAAAAATATATAAAGAAAATTACAATAATTCCGGTTTGAAATCGCTTGACCAATTAATTTCCAGAGTTTGCCCTTTTTTCTTTTTATTAACTTGCCTTGACATAAAATGATGGTATTATCTTTAACAATTCCATATATATCAGGATTTGCAGAGTAATCATCAATTTCTAATGTTCTTCCTTCATGATTCGGTGTTCCCTTATGTGAATCAAACCCAAATACACTTTCAGATTTTAAGAAATTTTTATGAGCCTTAAGATATTATATAATTGGTTCGTACATCTGGCCTTCATATTTAATCCGCATTTTTCTATTATTAGATTTTTAAATTACAGCTAATAAAATTAATTTGGTATAATATTAATGTTTTTGGAGCAGTAAAAGCCAAATAATTTGAAAAAAATAATTATTTGTTTAATAGTTTTGAGAGGAAGAGATCTAAACATTTGATGATTAATTTATTAAACTCTAACAATCTATGGACAGAATGAAAGATTAAAAATACTCTTAAGATTAGAAGAACTTGCTTTCTAATGGAACGATGTACAACCTGCAGATAATAAAGAATTACCAATAAAAGATCCCGAAACTGGGGAATTATTGAGAGCAAGAGTTCCAAAGCATGTTGATTATTACGCTGAATATTTTTCGGCTATAACTGGACGTGAGTCGAAACCTGAGGATTTAATAAGAATGTCTGAACGAGTTTACAATTTTCAGAGAATATTAGCAATTAGACAAGGAAAAGGCTTAAAAGAACAAGACTCAAACTTCCCCTATAGAGGAATGGGACCTGTCACAGAATTAGAATATGAAAGTCGAAGTAAACGTTATGATAAAGAATTGAAAGAAGAGATTGGGATTGATCCCGAAGGAAAGTCTACTAAAGAAAAGGTAGAGATCCTAAGAAAGCATAGAGAGAAAAGATATGATAAACTTCAAGAAGTTGTTTATAAAGAAAGGGGTTGGAATCAAAATGGATGTCCTACAGTTGAGAAAGTTAAACAATTAGGCCTTGACTATGATTTAAAAGAAAAATTTAAATCCCAATTCATCTGGAAATCATCATTTAGTTCTTTAATCTTGCTGAATAATTTCCACTTAATCGATTGGGAATACTCTGGGAATATTTTATAAGAAAAGTGTCTAAGTTAAATTTATATTATACTTTATAATTAAATATATGTTAGAAAAAACCTCTTAAATCTATTTGAGGTTCATATTTGAATTAATTTTCTTAGCACGGAATAATTTTTCAAATAAAGTGAATTTGATTTTAATTAGAAGAAAAGAAAAAGGTTCAGAAAATAGATGAAAAATTTGGTTAATGAACATCCAATATTAGATATTCCTGAAAGAAATTTAGTAGACTTTTATTTTAATGGGCAAAAGTATCAAGGAATTGAAGGAATGGTTATAACATCAGTGTTATATTCTCTTGGGATTAAGGTTTTTGGACATCACCCTAAAGATAATTCACCTCAAGGATTATTTTGCGCAAACGGTCAATGTGCTCAATGTACTCTAATTGTAAATGGAATAGCTATGAAAGGTTGTATGACACCATTAAAGGAAGGAATGGATATAAAATCATGTGATAATCTACCAAATTTACCTATTACTGATAAGCAAATTAATTTTAATAATCCAAAGGAAATAGAAACAGATGTCTTGATTATAGGAGGGGGTCCAGCAGGTCTTTCAGCCGCCAAAACTATTAGCAATAAAGAAGTTTCTATTTTATTAGTAGATGATAAAGACAGATTAGGAGGAAAATTAGTCCTTCAAACTCATAAATTTTTTGGATCTCAAAAAGATGTGTATGCGGGTCAAAGAGGAATCGAAATTGCTAAAATACTTGGAGAATCTATAAAAGCTCAAGATAATATTGAAATATGGTTAAATAGTTCTGCTCTTGCAGTCTTTAGTGATAAAGTGGTAGGAATCTTAAAAAATGGGAATGAATATGTGTTAATTAGACCCAAATGCCTTCTTATAGCAACTGGAGCAAGAGAAAAAATGCTAATCTTTCCGGGAGATATTATACCTGGTGTTTATGGTGCAGGAGCATTCCAAACATTAGTAAATCGAGACTTAGTTAAAGCGGGTGAAAAAATTTTTATTGTTGGAGGGGGGAATGTTGGATTGATTGCAGGTTATCATGCCTTACAAGCAGGTATAGAGGTTGTTGGACTTATCGAAGCTATGCCAAGGTGTGGAGGTTATAAGGTACATGAAGATAAATTAAGAAGATTAAATGTACCAATTTATACACGACATACAATATTATCAGCTAATGGAACAGAAAAAGTAGAATCAGTAACCATTGCAGAATTAGATGATAACTGGAATCCCGTTGAAGGCACAGAAAAGACTTTTCAATGTGATACAATACTTATCGCGGTGGGTTTAAATCCAGTAAATGAATTTTATGAAAAAGCGGAGGAATTTGGTATTAAAACTTGGATCGCTGGAGATGCCCAAGAAATAGCTGAAGCTTCAGCTGCAATATATACGGGAAAAATTGAAGGCCTTAAAATATTAAGGTCATTAGGCTATGAAATTGAAGAAAGTTTAACAGAGATGGAAGAAAAAGCAAAAATTATGAAAGCTAGACCTCCCGAACCCCAAAAAGTAATTCTGCCAGACAGAGAAGATGGAGTATTTCCAATTTTTCATTGTAATCAAAAAATTCCTTGCAATCCTTGTACAACTGTATGTCCTCAAGATCAAATCGCAACCGTTGATGATTTGATAACAGAATTACCTTATTTTAAAGGGGACAAAAATTGTATTGGCTGTGCTCAATGTGTTGCTGTTTGTCCTGGATTAGCCATAACGTTAGTTGATTATAGAAAAGATGAAAAAAATCCCACGGTTACTTTTCCTTATGAAATGGAGTCTCTTAAATTAGAGAAGGGAGAATCAGTAACAGTAATGGGAAATAAGACTAGTTATGGTGATTTTAAGATAAAAAGAGTAAGAATACTCAAAGAATATCCACACACACAACTTGTAAGTATAGAGTTACCTAAAGAAATTGCGAAAAATGCTGTAGGTATTACAAAATATCCCGATGTTCATGAAGAACCTTTAAAGGTATATAATAAGCCAGAATTGTCTGATGAAGCAATTGTATGTAGATGTGAAAGAGTAACTGCAGGGGAGATTCGAAAATGGATTAGAAAGGGAGTTACCGATATAAATGAACTCAAAGCTTTAACTCGTGTGGGCTTAGGCTCTTGTGGTGGAAAAACTTGTACACCTTTAATAAATAAGTTATATATCGATGAGGGTTTTTCTCCAGAAGATATAACACCTCCGACGCAAAGGCCTGTTTTTATGGAAGTACCTTTAAAATATTTCGCAGGAATCAATAATCTAGACAAGGAGGAAGAATAAATATGACTGAATATGACGTTGTTATCATAGGTGCTGGAAGTATTGGAGTTCCAACTGCTATGTTTTGTGCAGAAAATGGCTTAAAAGTTTTAGTATTAGAGGCTTTACCTTCTGTAGCTCAAGGTGATAATAAACATGCGATTGGTGGTATAAGAGCAACTCACTCACAAAGAGCAAAAATTTGGGCTTGTCAAAGGTCAATTGAAGTATTTTCAACTTGGGAAGATAAATTTGGAGAAGATATCGATTGGGAACAAGGAGGATATACTTTTGTTGCTTCAAGAGAAGAAGATATAGAGATGTTAAAAGATACTGTAAATTTACAGAAGGAATATGGTTTAAATATAGATTTTATAGAGAATGATAAAATTAAAAGTTTGGTGCCAGGAATAAACGAAGAATATGTTCTAGGAGGCACTTATAGTCCAGAAGATGGACATGCTTCTCCTTTGCTTTCATTAAATTCATTTTACAGAAGAGCGTTGGAACTTGGAGCTGAATTTAAATTTAAAGAAGAAGTAATTGATATAATAACTAAAAATAAAGCGATAAAAGAAATTAAGACATCAAAAAATAGCTACAGAACAAGTTATGTAATTAATGCAGCGGGAGCATTTGCTCAATCTGTGGCAGATATGGCAGGGCAAGATGCACTAGTTGAACCAGAATCACATGAAGCAGGAATTACTGAGCCCGTTAGCGATTTCCTTTCTACTATGGTGGTTGATATAACCCCTAAAAAAGATCCAATCTTCGGAGATTCAGAAAACTACTATTTTTATCAAACAAAAGAAGGTCAGATTATTTTTTGTATTACTCCAAATCCTCCTATTAAAGGAATAGATAAAAGAGAAACTAGTTCTTTTTTACCTCAGATCTCAAAAAGAATGATAAATCTTTTACCAAGATTGAAAAATATAAAAGTAAGAAGAACTTGGAGAGGATTATATCCCATGACTCCAGATGGTAATCCAATAATCGGTGAGACGGATCTCAAGGGATATATTAATGCTGTGGGTTTGTGTGGTCAAGGATTCATGCTTGGACCAGGTCTTGGTGAACTTTTAAGTAAATTAATTAGTAAAAAAGAAAGTTTAAGCCATAAAGAAAGCTTAATCCTTGAAGACTTCTCTATAAATAGAGAATTTGATACAGAAGAAAAGTTAAAGTAATTATTGAAATAAACATTTTCAAAATTAATTAAAATTTTTAATTCTTAATATGAAAAAACGTTTGAAAAGAGAAAAAAAAAAATATTGCCAATTTTTCGTCAGAAATGAAAAATAAAACAATGTTGATGATTTTTGAGAAACCTTCTTTAAGAACAAGAGTTTCTTTTGAAACTGGTCTTGAACAGTTGGGTGGACATGCCATCTTTTATTCGATTAAAGATTCACCATTAGGACGAAAAGAGAATATTTCTGATACAGCTAAAGTTGCCTCTCGATTTGTGGATATAATTGGAGCACGTGTTTATAAAAGAAAAGATGTATGGGATTTAGCTAAGTATTCAGATGTTCCTGTAATAAATATGCTTGATGATTATGCTCATCCTGGTCAGATTGTAGGTGATTTTCAAACAATAAAAGACAAAAAAGGAGATCTTGAACATTATAAAATGGCATACTATGGAGATGCTTACAATAATGTTACTTACGATTTAATGAGAATGTGCGCTTTATTTGGGTGGGATATGGATGTTGCATGTCCAGAAGGTGAAAATTACTCACCCGAACAAGAAGTAATTGATGAAATAGAAAAGATTTCTAAGGAAACTGGTGCTAAAGTAAGAATAATTCATGATGCTAAAGAAGCTACGAAAGATGCTGATGTTATTTATACTGATTCATGGATGTCATATGGTATACCTATTGAGAAAGAAGAAGAAAGGAAAAAAATATTCCAACCATTTCAAGTCACGAAAGAAATTCTAAATTTATCAGATGAGAACGTTCTTTTTATGAATTGTTTACCACAACTTTTCTTCTTTTCTTTCGGAATCAGTTCCGTTGCAGTTATCGCAGACGGGCATGTTTAAAATCCTATTTATTTTAAGTGAAGAACATTATGGAGACAATAATCATCGCTTTGGGTGGGAATGCTCTTATCAGGAAGGGTGAGAAAGGAACAAAAGAAGAACAGTTAAAAAATTTGAGAATACCAATTAGAAAAATCGCGGAACTTTCAAAATCATATAATATGGTTATAACTCATGGTAATGGTCCTCAAGTGGGGGCATTGATGCTTCAACAAGAAGCAACTACAGAACAAATAAAAATGCCTTTAGAAATTCTTGTTGCCGAAACTCAAGGTCAGATTGGATTTATGATTGAGTCCACCCTTGACGAAGAATTAATGAGGATAGGATTAGATAAGGAAAAACTCTTTTTAACTGTTTTAACTTATGTAAAGGTTGATCCAAGTGATCCAGCTTTTGAAAATCCAACTAAACCCGTAGGACCAGCATATCAAGAAGAACGCCCAGGTACTGTTAAAACATCAAAAGGATGGCGTAGAGTAGTACCTTCTCCTAAACCACAAAAAATCTATCAATGGAGAGAGATTAAAAGATTGATGGAAGATAATTTTATTGTAATTGCATGTGGCGGTGGAGGCATTCCAGTAATGAAAATAGGAAATAATTTAGAAGGTGTTGAAGCTGTTATAGATAAAGATTTAGCAAGTGCAAAATTAGCGGAACAAATAGGAGCGGATATTCTCCTTATCGCAACAGATGTTGAGAAAGTTGCTTTAAATTTTGGCGCTCCCAACCAAAAACTTTTAGACAAGCTCACCATTTCGGAGGCTAAGAATTATATGGAAGAAGGTCATTTCCCTCCAGGAAGTATGGGTCCAAAAGTAGAAGCAATAATCAATTTCTTAGAACAAGGAGGAAAAAGAGCAATAATAACATCTATTGATAATATAAAAGAAGCTTTAGAAGGAAAAGCTGGTACTCATTTCATTAAAGAATAATTATAAAATCTCTCTTTCTATATTTAATTTCATTGATAATAAAAGATTGATAATTATTTATAATAGATCAGTTCTTCTTGTTTTAATTAAGAGAGTAATCATATACACTTAGTATTTTTTATAGGGAATAAAATGAAATTAGAAAATTTTATGAAAAACGTTGAGAATAGAAGTAGAATAAGAATTGACAAAATTCACCATCTTGCAAAATTGGTTTGGAAACGTCATAATTTAAGTGTTGTCGAAGTTAGGAATAAATGCTTAGATATATGGGAAGAGATGGAAGATCAATTAGGTACTAAAATTATTCCTTTAGTTAGGGTTTATCAAGATAGAAAGCCTACAAATTTAATATTTGGGTCTGGTAGCTTTTCAACAGGTGATTTTCAAGCCACTCAATATAAAAAAATAGAAGAATTACTTGGAAAATCTCCTATTAAGTTACAAGGAATAGTGGCTAATAAATCACTTAAACATGGATGTCATGGCTCAGAAGTAGCTAAGAAACATAATTTGCCTTTAATTGAGTTAGACTTCATTAATTGGTATCATAACCATATCAATAAAGACGAACAGAATCCTATACGAGCTACACGATATTGGTTTAATGATAAAGAAAAGATTCGATATTAGACAAAACCAATTTCATAAAGATTTAGGAAATAAAATAAAAGAAAAAATAAAAGAAAAAACAGACATCGTTTCGTTAAGGGGTTATAATTTTCAAGTGTGCCATTGTATATTTAATCATCAAGATAGGGATACACCTCATTATAATGATACACATCCTGCAGATTTAAGTTATATAGAATCTAATCAGAAATTTAAATTATATGCTGGATGGCAATCAGGAGCTGTGAAAAAAATGATGGAAAATAAAATCCATCAAAGATACCGAGGAAGCTTTATTGAAGTTAAGAATATGGATAATATAGATCAAATTAACGAGTTGGATGAGGGGGTTCTTTTAGGTATAGGTGAGGGTGTACAACCTCCAAAAGATCTTGAAATGACAGCAGATCAAATTCAAAACGCAATTAAAATTATTGATGATTATTTCTTTTGTACTTGGGAAGCTTCAGGGCTAATTCTATTTTTTGGTGTAACTAAAGATCCTATTCCTGTAGTATATCAAACTATCGAAGGGAAAGAAATTATTTTAAATCAGAGAGGTGTAGTTATGGGAGATAAAGTTAGGAGTGGGATTGATGTATGGGGGCAAAATCTGGAAAAGGATTTTAATGAAATTAAAAATTTTCTTTTAAATTAAAATTAGACTCAATAGTAATCTTGATAAAATTAAATTTCTTCAGAAAAAAGCCTTAAACTATAAATTCCATTTGAGTCACTTGTTTTATAATAAGGGGTTATAATACAAAGAAATATATCTTTTAGCGTGAGTGGATGTTATAAAAAATAATTGATATTTAGTTCTGTTTCATTTAGATTAATTTTATTTATTTTTCAGATTTAATAAATAGATTTCATTAATTTTAACCAATAAGAAACAAATGTAAACATAAAGCAAATTAATTAAAGACTTAAAAATTTCATTGTTAATAACTACATATGAACCAATCCTATTCAAATCATCATTATAAACCTTATCAACAAAATTTTTATCCAATGTAGCCATTCTGTGAACTAAGATATGTCTTGCTTGATGATAGTGTTTTAATGCATCCCAAAAACCGAATTCTTTATCAATTTCAATCTTCAGGACATTTTTAATTTTATTTTTTAATGCTTCTATATTATGAATACTATTGTTTCGGTATCTTTCATTTATAGGTATATCTTCTAAAAGATAAAATAATTCATTATTAAAAGATTCAAAAAGAGCAAATGCATTAATGAAACCCATAATATTAAAGCGATAGACTATTTCATATAGATTCTTATATTCTAAATTAACCTTTTCTGATTTTTTAATATCATTTAGATACAAAACTGGATTTAAACCCTGTTTCTTTTTAATCTCTTTTAAAACTTTTTTTACCTTTTTCTTTATTTTTTCCTTTTTTTGTTCTTTTACATTTTGAGGTATATTAATCTTTGCAGACCATAAAATTCCTTTAAGATGTAATGATTGGGAGGATTTTTCAACTTCAGTCTGTAAATCTAACAACTCCTTTTTGTAACTTTGTCCTAAAGCTCTAATTTTTTCCAAGTTATCCATAGTAATCATGTAAAAAATTAATTCAAATTAATTTATATAATGCAATAGATTGGGATTATTTAAGTTTTAAGTTATTTAATTATAATTGCAATGAAAGTGGAATAAAATTTTAAAGTTTTAACGCTTGTCATTAGATAGATTAAAGATTTTCTTTACAAATGTAAAGAATTTGAAATTAGAATTGTATAAAAAATTTAATTAGAAATAGATATGTTCAACTTATTTTTTCAGAAATTGAATGAGATTAAACTGTAATATTCATTCCGACTTCTTTACAACAATTTCGATAATATCTACATATTATTCTGATATGTATGTTCAAGCGTGAAAGGATGGTTTCACGAAGATTTTAAAATAAAGGAAATTATAAAAGTTAAAATTATTTAGAAATAACTTTTTCTATTACTTTTAAAGCCCATTCAACTTGTTCTTTTGTTATTATCAAAGGAGGAGCAAACCTTATCGTCGTAGAATGAGTATCTTTTGCTAAAATTCCATTATTCATTAAATCAACTACAATATCCCGAGCATCTTCTGTAAATTCAATGGCTATTAGTAATCCTTTACCTCGAACTTCTTTTACTGGAATTTTCGTTCCTTTTCGTATGATATCTTTTAAGCCATTGATAAATAAAGTTCCCATCTCATTTGCTCTTTCTGCTAATTTCTCTTCTATATGTACATCAAGTGATGCTACAGCAACAGCAGCTCCTAGAGGATTGCCTCCAAATGTACTACCATGGGTTCCTGGTTTAATTACCTCAGGACCAACAATATCTGTTGTTGTGACAATTCCAGAAACGGGATAAACTCCACCACCGAGAGCTTTCCCTAACATTAACATATCGGGTTTAATATTTTCATGATCGCAAGCAAACATTTTTCCAGTTCTACAAAATCCAGTTTGAATCTCATCTGCCATCATTAAAACATTGTATTTAGAGCAAATTTCCCTTACTTTTTTAATATATCCTTCTGGAGGCACATTAACACCAGCTTCTCCTTGAATTGGTTCAAATAAAAATCCAGCAACTTTTTCTGGGCCAATTTCAAGTATAGTATTCTCTAAAACTTCAGCATTACCATATGGGATAATTTTAAAACCAGGTGTAAATGGACCATAATTTCCAAAATATCTTCCATGAGAAATATCGGTACTCATACTTACGATGGTAATGGTTCTACCGTGAAAGTTTCCTCTACATGCGATAATTACTGCTTCACCCTTAGGTATTCCCTTTTTTATATAGCCCCAAGCTCTTGCTACTTTTAAACCAGTTTCAACGGCTTCTGCTCCCGTATTCATCGGTAAAGCCATTGCTCCAGAGTTTTTTGGATCATTTATATGGGGTCCAACTACTTCAATCAACTTTTGTAAAAACACACACATTTTATCATTATGAAAAGCACGAGAAGTTAAAGTTAATTTATCTGCTTGTTCTTTTAAAGCCGCAACAATTTTTGGATGAAGATGGCCTGTATTCTGGCTTGAATATGCCGACAAACAATCTAAATATTTATTTCCTTCTGGATCATACATCCAAACCCCTTTAGCTTTTGATATTACAACAGGTATAGGATGATAATTATGTGCACAATATTTAAGGTCCTTATCTATAAGATCTTTGCTAGATGCCATGTTTATCACATTATAGTAATAATTTGAGTTTATTTCTTAAATAATGTTATTTTCCATTGCTTTTAACTATTTTTAAGGATTTTCCGAAAAAAGTGGGTAATCTTTGGAGTGTTTTAGGAAAAAAATAGTTAAAAAGAAAAGATTATACTTTTTGTCATTTTATTTCATAAAATCTATTTCCCCAACTATTCTATTAATTTCACTATACAAAATATAACTTTTTTTAGGACTAAAATGATTTATGAAAACTCAGGATAAATGGATATGAAGTTAAATCGATCATCTTCTATAAAGTATGACTATAAATCCTTCATTAAATTTTCCGATTTTTAAGTAACTATATTTAAACTTTTAATACATGATAGGAATAGGTTATAGAATGAAAATTTAATTCAGAAACTAAATTATAGAAATAAATAGAGATCAATAGAAATTCAAAAATCATAAATTATGATGATTAATTTGGGTAAATAATGAAGAATAAGTCAATTATAAATATCATAATAGCGAATTTTTTATGGTCATTAATACCAATCTTCGTTAGTTCATTATTTGATACCACTTCAATTATTATGGTTATATTTTTGCGTTTTATAATTAGTGGATTATTCTTTCTTTTATTAGCACTTATATTAATATTAATTAATAATCGTTTTACTGAGCGGCGTAAGATTCCTTTTAAAATAATTTTTCATATACTTCGAAATAAAAATCAGAGATTTTTGAATTTAAAAAATATCTCATATTTTACCATTTTGGGTTTTTTTGGTATAATAATGCAATTGATTTTTTACTTTTTGGGATTGAAAACTACTACTATTGCTTTAACGATGATTGGTTTTCAAATAAGTATAATCTTAGTTGCGGTTTATGAACATGGTGTTAAAACTGAAAAATTAGGAGTATTTAAGATCTTATATTTACTAATTTTGGTATTTTCAATTAGTATAATCATTTATGTTAAGTTAAGCGAAGCTGTAGCCCAAAATCAATCGTTAAATTTATTGGGAATCATTTATGTAATTCTTTTTGGTATATTTTTAACCTTCTTTCAAATATTTCTTAATCGCGATCGTTATTCCGAACAGGAAATAGATATCATGACTGAAAATCATTCATTTAAAGTCATACGATTATTAATAAAAATATCTTTAACGTTTCTATTTGGCATTTTATGTTTAATGCCTCTTTCTTTGATTCTTTTAATCCTTCCTTTAGATATAAATTTATTTAATGAAACAGTTAAATTTTTTACAGAATTTCAAAACATCTTTCCAATACTTATCAAGTGGCAAATGATATTTCTAATTGTATTTTCTACAATAATTCCTTTTCTTTTAGTATTTATCTCAAGTATTACATGGAAACCATATAGTTTAACATATAGTCAATGGAATAGTATTCTTACATTAATTGAACCAATCGGAGGTTTATTTTTTGGAGTTCTGCTTATTGGTGAATACTTTCCATGGGAATTCCTTGCCATAGTTATCTTTTTACTTCTGATCTCGATACTTTTTAGGTATGTACATGAAAGTACGAATGTTGTTAATGCCTATCTTTTTCTTAAACTGCAAAGAGGATTTTTATCTTCATTACCTTTAAAATTACTTGAATATCATGGAGTTAATAAGATTGAACATATTACTGGTTTATTTGATATGAAGGTAACAGTTAAAACTAATTCCATAAGAGATTTCTATTATTTAGTAAATGATAAACTAAGAAATTACAGTGAAATTAAAAGTATAGCAATCCTTTTTATAGATAAGATTTTTGAACCTAAAAAAACTAGATCGCGATTTGGATAATAGGTGTTTAAAATGATAACAGCAATAATACTTTGTAAGTTAGGGATAAATGTGATACCTCAAGTTATAAAAAATTTAGAACAAATTAACGAAATTAAGACAATAATGTCTGTTACTGGCATTTATGATTTGATTATAGAAATCGAAGTCGATACTACTGAGAAATTATATGAAGTTTTTGCCAATAAAATTGACCAAATAGAAGGAATCGTTGAAAGTAACACTCACGTAGTAATGAAATCTTGGGAGAAGTAAGCTTTTAAAAAACGCGATACATAGATTTTTTTCTTATAAGATTTGTATATTATAAGATAAAATTGTTTTTT
>JARRLT010000081.1:0-9569 GCA_037386725.1 Promethearchaeota archaeon | reverse complement strand
AAAAAATCAAATTCAGATTTACTGATTTTAGGAACTGGAAACGTAGGAAAATATCATATAAGGTTTAATAAAAAATTGAGATTAGCCGGGCAACACTTTTCAATATCTTATTTTAGTGATAATAATAATTCACTGAAACCTTCTATCGGAAGTCTAACTTCACAAAAAATCATTTTTAGAGAAATTGCTAAAAAGTTGACTTGTGTTTTTGATCCAGGAATTTTTACAAACTTAACTGGTCTTTATTTCATTAAAATACCCAGTTTTTCAAGAATTCAACTTTTCTCACTTATAGGAATTTTGAATTCCGAATTTATGAATCTAATATTTAAAACAATGTTTTCCACTCTCCAAATGTCTGAAAAGTATATGCGAATTAACGGAACGTTTATAAAACGACTTCCCCTTCCAGAAAAATTACCAACTATAATTGGACTTCTGAGTAAAATTAACCATTTTCTTTCTCAGTTAAAATATGAGTATGACAAATTAATTTCAATATATATAATTCTTCAAAGTGAACTAAAGGAGAATCTAGATGATTTAATCCTTTTCTTTGAGGATTTAACTAATTCATTAGTTATTTTTCTCTATTTATCCAAAATTTATGACGAAATAAAGTTTTCCTTTCCAAATTTAAACAGATTATTGAGTATTGAATCTCAGCAGGAATCTTTAAAATTTCCAAACATAAATTTTAAATATTTTATAAATAACTTTGAAATTCAAGATAAAATAGTATATAATTTGAAGGAGATCATAAGAAATTTTAATAAAATTAAATTAATACACCAAAAGATTTATTCCGAGGAAAAGTTACCTTTAGAGATGAAAGGAATTACAAAACTTATTTATAAATAAATTAATGCTTAATTTTATTAAATATATATCATATATATTGTATATAATTAAACATAATAAGTATAACTCATATGAATGAATATAGAAAAGAATACAAAAGAAGCGTTATTAACTTAGGAAATTCAAAAGCAATTACTTTTCCAGGAGAATGGGTTGAAAAGTCTAAATTAAAGGAAAAGACAGAAGTTACCTTATTTCCTATTGATGAAAAAACAGTAGTAGTAAGAACAGGAGAAAATAAAGATGAAAATAAAGTAACATATAATCTAATTGCTAATAAAATCCCATTACGATTAATTAGGCAAGCAATAGTTTCTGCGTTTAAACTTAATGTTGATCAAATTCACCTCAAGTATAATGAAGGTAATCAAGAAAAATTATATGAAATTTTAGTAGACCTAAGAAGAGAAATTATAGGATTCGATTTTAAAGATAATAAAGAGACTCAAGAATATTACATAAATTTCTTACTGGATGCCTCGAAAACAACATATAAAGAAGTTTTAGAGGATCTAATAAGTGATTTTAATGCCGTAATAAAAAGAGTTATTAATGGGGAAGGAAATAATCTTGAATTATTACTCGATGAAGTAGGTAGAAAATATTCATTAGGAACAAGAATACTAATAACAGGACTTTCTGAATATCCCTTTTCAAGAAGTAGCCTTCCAGTTATTAATTTTTTAGGAGATCGGGTTGTGTTATTACTCATCAGAGACTTTATTTATGAAGCATGTGATCTCCAAGAAGTAGCTAAGGATATTCTCAAAAGGTATGAAAATGTATTACTTAAAATTCCAAATCTTTTAAAAGCTCTCATTGAAAATTATCAAGATTTAAACCTTAATATTATATCTACATTTCAAGAACGACTTGCTAACCTAGAAAAATTAACTGAAGAAATACAAGAAGCAACACAAAAGGCAAATACACCCATTAAAAATATTATCAAGTATTACCTAAATAATTTCAAAAACTTATTTGATATTGGAATTACTAGAATGATCGAATCGGAGATTGGAATCTCTTAGTTAAAATATTTTTTAAACCTGAATTTAATTTATATTTTTTAAATTTACTTTTAGAGAAATTTAAATATAATGTAAAAGATTTAAATTATCTAAAATTAATTTCAAAATGGTAAAATCTAAATTTTATTGAAAATAAATTTCACTTAATTTAGATCATAATAATAATTAATATTGATTGGCGATTCTATGGCAATAAAAAAGAAGAACCCAATAGTGGAAGATGTCGATGATGTACCAACCGGGAAGGTTGATGAAGAAGGAGATGAAATTCTCGATCTCTATGAGGAAAGTGATAACCTGGATGAGGATTTAGACTATAATCTTGAAGAAATTGAGGATGAAATGCTAGCTGACGAAACGGAAGACGAAGAGTTCGGTCCTGAAATAGACGAGGTAGAAAAATTGATGCGGAAGGTTAAGTGTGAACCTTGTCCCGGAAGCTCAAGTAAAAGAAGTTGTAAAGTTCGAGATGATTTTGGCTGCCCACCTGACAAAGCGAATAAATAAAACCATTGCTTTCTTAAATTAATCAAGTAAAATAGATTTGTACTCTATTATTATTTTTTATTCTTCCTTATTTAAAAAAATTTAAAAGGAGAGGTATTAATTTGCTTTCAAAGCTCCAAAAGCGATATATAATTGGAATAATTAGTTATACCGTTAGCATATTTATTTGGAGAATAAATGAATCATTTGGAAATGTATTTAGAACGAATTTAATTCTTTCCATAACGACAGATGTTAAGATTCCCATTGAAAATAATGAGGAAAAAGGCTTTTTGAGTGCTAAGATTATAACTTCCGAGGAAAGTAAGAATATTCAAAAAAGAAATGTTTTAATAATTATTAACCATGGATTTTCTGATACTATAGAGACGTATCAATATCTTTATATTCCACTTGCATTAAATGGATACACTCTTCTTTCCTACGATTCTCGTGGAATAGGAAGATCCAAATCATTAGGAAATCGCTATGAGTTTGAAAAAAGAATTCAAGATTTTAAAGATATTGTCAAGTGGGTCCAAAGTGAAGAAGAATTGAAACAAATGTCGATCTACACAATAGGATTCAGTATTGGAGCAATGGTATCCTTAATTGGAGGATTTCAAAATAAAAGCATAAAGAAATTAATTGCGATATCTTCAATTTCATCTTATAAACGCTCGATAAAGAATATGAATCCTGTAGTTTTATTAATGTATTTCCTAAAGAAAGTCCCATTATTCATATCTGATGAAACTGGAGAGAAACTTTCTCCTGCTTATACCTTTTTTAAATCCAAACAGAAATATTCAAACTCAGATTGGCATAAATTAAAAGAAAGGGTTATGTTGATACATAGTAAGAACGACAAAGTTACCCCCTTTGAAAATTTTAAGGAAAACTCCAACATTTTAAATTTAAAACTTTCAAATAAGTTAATATTTAAAAAAGGGGGTCATTCTATGAAAAAGAATGAAATAGAAATTGTAGGGTCTATTCTGTATTTTTTAAACAAGAAAATCGAAGAATATTAGTAAAAATATCCTTATAAATATAAATAACCTTGATGATTTCCCTTTGTGCTTAATCTTAAACTTCCTAATAGGACTTTTTTGATCCTTATTTGTTCCTTATAATTCAGATCAGAGAACATCAGAATATAATTTTTTTCTATGTTAACAGAAAATAACAATCCTATATTAATTAAGCCAGAATCTTTATCGAGTAATGCGATTATTACATAATGATAAGGTAATTCTATAAGATCTTTCGTAGAAATCTCCTTTTCAATTACTTCATCTTTTTCCTTATCATAATCATGCTTTACGAATTGAATGTCGTTTAAAGGAATTGTGATTTTCCGAAATCCTTCTAAAACTTTTGAAAAACGGCTTTGACGTAAAAATCGTCTTTCATCTTTCGTTTTATCATAATAATGTTCATTTTCTTCTTTTAGGAGGAAAATTTTTCGGCTCTTATTTTCTTTTACAGAATCTATAATCTCATCATACTCTTCAATCTCTTTATTATAGAAAACAAGTAAAATATCCGGATCCACTTGTTTTATGAAAAATTTCTTGAAAACCATACCAGCTTCATTTTTTACCCATCCATCAGTATCAATTAATATAAAATCGATATCTGCATGATCTTTTTGGAAATCTTCTATTAAATCCTTTGAAAGGTGGGAAAGTACAAATTTTAGGTTCCCTTTAGGATATGTGGCACCAATAAATTTAATTTCATCTGGTTCAAGATCTATACTGGAAACAATCGGCTTATTAATCTTTCCAATAGAAATCACACAAGGAACCATCATGATTTGCTGACCTAAATCACTATCTAAATATGCTCCTCTGAGATTCTCTCTGTAGAAACTATTAGCCAAATACTTTATAAGAGTGGTTTTTCCACAACTAATACCCATGACCATTATTTTCAATGGCCCCTCATTTTTCCTTTTTTTAATTTTTTCTAAGATCTCATCCTTATATTCTCTCCATTCTTTTGGAATAGAGTTCTCCTTTATTTCTTCCAGATTTTCATCATTAGCAGTTACTATTTCCATTTTTGAGTCTTCAACTGCATATAGCGGATATTTTTTAGCACCAGGAACAATTAATACATTCTGTTCTTCTAAGTTATCTAAACTTGAAATTGATTCATCATCTTCTGGTAAAATTAATTTTCCGAATACTTCGACCTTACCTTCAAGCAAATTAACTCTTGTTGGACCTTTTACCAATAGTGTGTGGCTCTCTTTCAATTCCTTTATCATCATTCATCTCTCATTAAACTTTGTCTTTGAATATTTTTTAATTTAAAAATAATAAGATTAAATTTGTAATTCATATATGCTGAGGATTTCGTTGAATCCTAATTTTGTAAATAAAACTTTAGCAGCTCTATCTAAATTTTTTTCTAGAGCAATTCTTACTGAGTTAATATGATTTCTTTTAAAATAATCAATTATATGACTAATCAATAATTCTCCTATTCCAGTCCTTCGTTTTTCTTCTCTAACAATTAAATTAGAGATATATCCAAAACGAAATCCCTTTTCTGAATTTTTAATAGCTGAATATGCCATGCCCAAAATTTCATTATTAGTTTCATTAAACGCTACAAATACTTCAGTATTTGTATCTTGTTCCATTTGTTTTTCAAGACTACGGCGCCATCTATCTTCATTAAAATCTTTTCCTTTAATTTTACATAATTTTTTCATAAGAGTGGTAATCTCATCAATGTCATGTTCCGAAAATTCCCTTATAATCATTTTATTTACAGAAATATTCTACTCTATGTAAAATTTAATTTAGATAAATTAAGTACTCAATAAATATTTATTTGAAAGATATTTAAAATGGTCTAGAATATTCAGAGTACCCATATTCAACTTCTTCATCATTTAGGGGAAAGAAAGTTTATTTTAATTTTTCATAACAAGGAATACATAACTTTTTACCATTAAGATTCCGAATTCTTGTACTCATTGTCGGATCGTTACAATTTTCACAGATAATCGATTGGTGAATTTCTGCTTCATGAGGAGGATTATATTCGATATAATCTATTTCAAATAATTCTTCTGGCTTTGAGTTTAGAATTTTATTAATTCTCTCCTCTCTATTTAAGTCTTCTTTTCTCATATCTTTTTTCGGTTTTAATTTTATTTTAACTGCTTTCTCGTTATTTCTATTAAAAAAAGTGTAATTATTCTTTCCATAATCATTAAAGATTAAATTTCCTTTCCCAAAGGTCGTTCCAAGTAGTGATTGTATAGCATCAACACTGCAATTATCATTTTCTACTACAGCAACTAATTCTTCATCTGTTGAAAATTCATTCCCATGTTCAAGGATATATTTTGATACCATTATACCCAATGCAAGACCAGGACAAGAATGACCATGAAAATCAACAGCTTTCTTCATAAGACTTTTTACATTAACCATAAGGCACCAATATAAGATGAAAAACATATCTTAAATAGTTTTTCTCTCTTAAATATAAGGTTTGTGTAATAAAATTTCATTCTTTATAGTTCCAAGGTTAAAGATTTTAATATCATATAAATCAATAATAAAATTAAAGAGAATTCTATAATAATTTTATAAATTTATATTTTTTAAATTAAAAACCTTTATTATTGATTTGGAGGATTATTTTTAAGAAGATTTTTCGATAAGAATAAACCAAATAGATTAGATGATTTAAGTGGATGAAAGTGGAAGGAAATTCTTAGTAGATGCAATGTTAGGTAAATTAACTAGGTTTTTGCGAATATTCGGATACGATACTATTTATGCAAATGATCTTGAAATCATTTACAATATAAAACCTATTCCAGATGAAATGTTACTTGAGTATGCTAAAGAAAATAAAAGAATTATAATTACGAGAGATTATCCTTTTTATAAAAAAATTCAAGATCAGAGTGTATATTTAGAAGGTAGGGGGATAACAAATTATTTAAAACAATTAAAGCAAAAATTAGATTTAAATTACGAGTTCCAGATAAAAAAGGCAAGATGTAGTATCTGTAACTCTGAGATTAAACGAATTCCACGATCGAAAGCAAAAAAGTATATAAAACCTAAAATTTTAGATTATGTTGATGAGTTTTATCAATGTAAAAATCCAGATTGTCAGAAAATATTCTGGAAGGGCTCACATATTGAAGATATTATGAAGAAATTAAAGGAAATTAAAGAATAAGAACCTATGATTACTCTTTTTTCTTAAAATGCTTTGATTTTATTTCATTAAACTTTTCTTTAGCCTTATCAGCTAATTCTATGGCATTCCCCTTTTTATACATATTGTACGCTTGACTTAAAAGTTCAAGAACCTTCTTGTATTCCTTATTTAAATAATGATTTTGAGAAAGTTCTTCAAGATATCGGCCCTTTTTAACATAAAATTCATTCCATTGATCTTTTGTATCAATTTTCCTGCTCATTTTATCCCACTTTTATTCGTATTACTTTATCCTTATACTTCTATTATTTTTTTGATTATTAAAAAATTCCGATTATTTTATTTTTATCACTATGTGCATTTATTGGGCTTTATCGTTTAAAGTATGAGGTACTACTCCTTCAATTATTAAATGATCAAGTAAAGTTATAGCGGTAATTGATTCAATAATAACAACTACGCGTGGAACAATACAAGGATCATGCCTTCCTTGAAATATGATTTTTTGTTCTTCCATAGTTTCCAAGTTGATAGTTTTTTGTGGTTGTTGTATTGTTGGGGTCGGTTTTACGGCTACCGTGAATTCTATTGGCATTCCTGTGGAGATCCCCCCAATAATTCCTCCCGAATTATTTTTTTCTGCTTTAATCTGATTGTTTCTTATCACCCAAGGATCATTATGTTCAGATCCTTTCATTTGGCTTGCTTTAAATCCAGCACCAAACCCTATACCTTTTATAGAAGGGATAGAAAAAATTCCATTACTTAATGAAGACTCAAGTCTATTAAAGATAGGTCTTCCAATACCCAAGGGCATATTCTTTACAATACATCTTACTAATCCACCAATTGAATCTCCTTCATTTTTAACCTTACTTATAAGATTAATCATTTTATTGGAACTCTCTGGATTTATTGATCGTATCGGAGAAGATTCTCTAATTTTACGAAATTTCTCTAAATTTTCAAAATAATATTTCGAATTATCTTCTATATTTCCAATTCTAGTAGTATAAGCAAATATTTCAATATTATATTTTCTTAAGATTTGATTAGCAATAGCACCAGCTATAACAAAACCTGCTGTAACACGGCCAGAAAATCTCCCAGATCCTCGATAATCGGCAAATCCCCTATATTTAACATATATAGGATAATCAACATGTGACGGTCTAATATACTTTTTATATTGTTCATATCCTGAAGAATCAAAGTCTTTATTTTTTATGATTGCGCAAATAGGGGCTCCAGTTGTAAACTCATTAAAGATTCCCGATAAAAATTCAATTTTATCTTCTTCTTCTCGAGATGTAGTTAATTTAGATTGACCAGGTCGCCTTTTTTTCAATTCATAATTAATAAAGTTAAGATCAATTTTTAAACCGGCAGGAACTCCGTCAATAACTACACCTATGACTTTACCGTGACTTTCTCCGAATGAAGTCACCGTAAAATACTTTCCTAAAGTATTATCTCCCATTTCTGATCAATTTTTAAAAAATTATTGAATTGGAATATTTTTAATCATTTTAAAGCATATCATTAATTTATAGAATAGATTCAAAAGTATATTATCATAATCTATCTATTAAATTATAGACGGTTTTATAATTAATGAATGTATTGATAAAGCCAATAAATAAAGCTTTAAATGGTACTATTACCGCACCAGCATCTAAAAGTTATTCGCATAGAGTTTTTATTGCAGCGGGTTTGACAAATGGGATATCTATTGTAAAAAATCCATTGATCTCTGGAGATGTTTCGATAACTTTGGCAATTTTAAAACAATTTGGTGTACATATAGATAGGATTAATTCTTCTGATTATTCTGTTAAAGGAATAAACATTCATAGAATTAAAGTAAATGAAAAAATAATCGATTGTGGAAATTCTGGTACCTCTTTCAGAATCTTTAGTGCTTTAAGTTTACTTGTTAAGGGAGGATTAATATTTAAAGGCATTTTTTTAAAGAGAAAACGTCCAATTATCCCATTACTGGATACACTAAAGGATCTTGGAGGTAGATATGAGTTCAAAAAAGATAAGTTATATATTTACCGTGAAAGTAGAAAATGTGATCCGAAGATTAAAATAAGAGCTGATTTGACATCTCAATTTGTAACTGCTTTGTTATTTTTATGTCCGTTTATTAAATGTAATAATTTAACTCATATTGAAGTAGAAACCTCAACAGAAATCGTTTCAAAACCTTATATTGACATTACCTTAGAAGTACTTCGGAAGTTTCAAATAAATATAAAAGAAAAAATTCATGGTCCTAATAAAAGAAAATATTTAATCGATTTAAATCAAAAATTTAAGCCCCAATTGACATTTTAAAAAAATGGGTGCAAATATTAAAATAAATTACAGCAAAAAGTCTTTAGTTGTCTATGGAAACATTAAAAAGCATCCTTTAAAAGGAATAAATATTAATTGTAAGAATATTCCCGATTTATTTCCGATTTTATCAGTAATAGGGATATTCGCGACAGGTAAAACAACATTATATAATATTTGGACTTTGAGGGTTAAAGAAAGTGATAGAATAGCTGTAATGAGAAGAGAATTAGAAAAAATGGGAGTAGAAGTGATAGAAGAAGAGAATAGTTTTACAAGTTTTCATTTGAATAAAGAACTTTCAATAAATGAAATAAATCATGAAAATGATCATAGAATTGCCATGTCATTAATGTGTGCGATTATATATGGAAATGTTCCAGTAAAAGTGAGAAATATCGAAATAATAAAAGATTCCTATCCTGAATTTTTAACTGGTTTAAAGGATTTAGGAGTAAGTATTAAAAATATAAACTAAAAACTATAAATAAAAATTATCTAAATGATTTTTGGCGTCGTGCTCTTGCTTTCTTGCCACCAAAATGTTTTGGTTCGGTTCTTCGTTCATCTCCAGAAAGTAAAAATTCTTACTGCGATCCATCAAAAATTCGATGGTGCCTGCATTCACATAGCCGACGGCCGCCG
>JARRLT010000080.1:0-6665 GCA_037386725.1 Promethearchaeota archaeon | reverse complement strand
GTCCGCCACAGCATCTAAATCCTTCATCCGTACACGCATTAGACCCTTCTTCAGCGCAATTACATGATTTGGTGACTGTTACTTCTAAACCACAGTCAGGACAAACAAGAACATCGCCCTTTTTTAACTCTTGACAAGACATTTATATCTTCACTTAATGTTTTTAATTAACTTTGATTCTGTAACAATTTTAAAGTTATTGCTTAAAATTTATAAAATTACTTTTAATTCCTTAAATTATACATTTAAATTAAAATTGGAATTAATATGTACATCTTTAAGTAGTATCAAAAAATTATTTTAAATTATAAGTCCTGTTTTTTTATTTTTAGAGTCTATCTTATTTTCCTATTCAAATTTAAAAAGAACATATAATTTCAATGAAATTTTTCCTTTAATTAATTCGCTATTTTTCCCCTAAAAAAGTAAATCAACGATTTGAAAAGGGTTTGAAGCTTGCCAAATCAAGGGGATTAGATGGTTTTCTGGAATTCGATGTAAATTCAGATAAAGATGTAAATAGAATTTTCTTCTAATTAAGGAGAACAGCAATTAAAAATCAATAATTATAAAGATTATTTACTTCTTTAGCCACTAACACTAATAAGTCGTCTCTTTCTTTCAGCTCTTGCTGTAATCGTGATTTATCTTTATTAGATTTCAACATCTAAAAATTCTTCTACTAATTCAGTTTTCATTATTCCCACTTCTTTAAAAGCAGCATCGTAAATCTTAGAATTTCCTGCCAATGATCCGGTATGACTTTTAACAGCTCTTTTTGCAGCTTGTGATTCTCCCACAGATATAGCAATTATTGGCTTATTTGGAACGATTCTTTTAGCTAATTCCAGAAATTTCTTACCTCTTTTTAATTCTTCTGTTAAATTATTCTCTTTTACACCAGTCATTTCTCTAAAACCTCCAGAAATAACGATTAATCGCTTTATTCCTTTTTGTCCACACTCTTTAAATATTTTAGGAACAATTTTCGGGGGTAAAACAATTACTACTAAATCGGGAACTTCTGGGACTTCAGAAATTGATTTGTAAGCTTTGTAACCCATAACTGAACCTAATTTTAAATGAATGGGATATAATTTCCCCTTAAAACCAGAATTAATTAGACCCATAAATTGAAAAGCCCCTATACCTGCTCCCTTATTATTGGCACCATAGAAAGCTATACTTCTTGGATTTAAAAAACCTTCTAAAAAGTGAGTCATACTTTTAAAAATATCTCATTCTTTTAAAATCTATTAAATCCAATAATAGAGCCTTTTAACAGATTCATAAAAATGAGATTAAAAAATTATAATTTTATATCTAAGGATATACTATCTTGAAACTCGACTTGTATCTTCCATATATCATTTTCCCGATCTATTAATTCGTAAGGAAATTTACATTCTGAAATTTTTTCTTTTGTTGGTAGTTTAAGAAAGATGCTTCCCGATCTTTCTCCAATAAGATCAATTATTATCAAAATTATTTTTTCCTCCTCATTATACTCAAAATCAGTTATTTCATAGCAACCTTGAGTTATATGAAGTGTTGAGGATAAAAAGACAGGTTCAAACAAGTCCTCTTCTTCTATGGGGATAATTGAAAGATAAGCGCAAGAATGAGGAGAGATTTTTAAGTTAATAATCTCAGTTCTATTATATGTACCTAAGAAGAATTCTTCCCAAAAATCAAATAAGTAAAATAAATCTTCTGCTTGAGATAAGTTGGGAATAATATCTTCAATTAAAATTTTTCTCTCCTTAAAATTATCGTCCCAATTAATAATAGCAGTTAAATAACGCTTTCCTATAAACTCTTCAGTTTCAAGAAAGTAAATCGAAGGAATTTTGGAGACAAGCGCATCAGTAACGATCGGTTCATAGCCCTCTGGGTTATAAGGAGGAATAACTAATTTCGCATCCTCAAGTTCTTTCCTTGAAAGTTTTGTCATATCATCTGAAATTAAGATCTGTCCACCAGAAAGACCAAATATAGTTAGTTGGAGCTTAATTTCATTATATTTTAAATTAGTATCGGTTCTTCTTAACATAAGACAATCAGGATCATTAATCCAGAAATGACGATGCATAAAAGATCGATAAAGGATATTTATTAACGCACGTTTTAAATTTGAAAGTGAAAATCCAAATTTATCACCTAACCAATCTATATTCTTCCATTTGGGTGCAGTATCCATTGAAATTCTCATTGCATCAACTAATCCAACACATGGACCCAAAGGAGCTCCACAACCTAAAAGAAAAGAACTTTCACCTATGCCTTCCCTGATTGCTTCTATTCCATTACGATATAATTGGGCTCTTGTTAAAGATTTATTTTCATATTCTGCATCGTAAGGTGCTGCTGCGTGAAGGAAATCAATTTTATAAAATTCAATAATCTCATCTTCAAGCTCTTGATCAAAGGCATACCGCAGTTTATCAAAGAATCTTTTTATGTAGGTTAATGTAGCTTGCTGAGTTAAGTCTAAACCATATTGAAATTTACCCCAATTAAAATTAGCTTTGAGAAATTTATTTTTTCCTTGTTTCTTAAGAAATAATTCTTTATTATTTTGAAAAAAATCAGAATTTTTATTCGCGATAAATGGAGCGGTCCATATTCCTCCTTCAAAACCCGCATTGTGGATCTTTTTGAATAAGGAAGGTAACCCATCTGAAAATTTTTGGTTAACTTTTTTGTAATCCCCTATTTCTCTAAAATATCCATCATCTAATTGTATATAATCAATAGGAAGATTTTCTTCATTTATTTTGAAGAAATTCAAATTTTTTATCATATTATTCTGTGTAACCTCTGTAAAATAATAATACCAACTACACCATCCAATTGGAACTTCGCTAATTCGTTCATAATCTTTTACATATTCTTCGACAATAGTGGCATATTCAATTAATCCATAATATCCTAAACTTTTGGATTTGAATCCAATAAATAATTCCTCAGAGTAATCTATTGAACATTCTGATAGTTTTACTCCATCCATACATCCAATGGCAGTTAAAAATTTAATTTTGCTTTTATTTTTAAAATCAAAAACAAATCGAGAAAATTGATCTTTTAAGGTAGTAAAACCTAAAATTAGAGAAATCTTCGAAGATAAATCTGTAATTGTAGTGCAATATTCACTATAGAACTTTCCTTTTATCTCATAATCTTGATTGTCCAGAGTTCTTTTAAAAATCTTTAAAGGAGGACCTTCCCTATCCTTTTCATTGCCAAAATATGTTTTACAAGGACTCCAACTTTGCCAACCATTTTTAAACCATGAGATATTATTCAGATTAGTTGCTCGTTCTAAAGATCCACTTAACCATAAATTAGAATTTCTTATAGTTATTGGAGATATACTATGAATTTTAAATGATTTTTTAGAAATATTCTCGATATCAGTTAACTTTACTAAGATATAATCTGTCTTTTCATATAATACAAAGAGAATTTTAAATTTGAATAAAGAATCCTTTTTCACTTGTGGTGTGAAAATAATTCGGAATCCAGATCCAATATTATCTTCAATTTCGAAGACTTCACTTTGGAAATGAAGAAAAGTAGAGCGAAATTCTTGAATATCATCTGATTTCATTTTATAATAATTTATAGAAGAATAGCAATTTTTTAAATAACAAATAGAATTATTTAAATCCTCATACTTAATCTGAAAGCTCCCTTTAAGTTTAGAAAATCTCAGAGAAATTATTCCATTTCTTACTTTCAAAAGTTTATCTGTATCATCAATAATTTTTAATATTATATTAAACACCAGATAATTAAAGTTTATTTTTAAGTATAATCATTCCTTAAGAAAATATTAATGTATTAAAATTAATAATACCTATTTGGATTCATAAATGAATGAAAAGAAAAAGTTCTATTGTTTGGATTGTGGGTGGGTAATTCCATTAGATTTAATAGAAAAATCACAGAATAATGAACCTATTGTATGTGAAAAATGTGGATTTCAAATGAATAATCTTTATCATAGTGCTATAAAAAAATCTAATGAAATTAAATCAGAAAATGAATTTGAAGAACTGATTCAAAAATCAATACTATTTGCGAAAAATAATATTGTGAAACCCTTAAAAGAGAAAATCTATAAATATAGAAGGCAAAGAGAAGAAAAAATGAATTAATAGAGGGAAATTTAAGTAAATATTTTAGGAAAATCGATTTTTTTCTTTAAGATATTTTTTTAGAGTTGATTTAATATTATTGAATGGACGGAGGTTTCCCGAAAATGGTTCATCAACTACTGCTAATATAAATGGGTTTAGTTCTTCTTCAACTATGGATAATTTTTTCAAATTGCCTTTAGATAAGGTGTAAAGGAAATAATTATTGGGATATTTTTTAAAGGTTAAAAATTTATAATCCTGAAATCCTAATTTCACAGATATCCACCTTGGCATGGCACCCGTATTTCCTAATGTATTAGCCGCTATAGCTTCAATTTTAGCAGTTAATACTGTTTCTTTCATTTCAATTTCTTCTTCAAAAGATTTGAACACTCCTGGAATTTCTATATCCGCTTCTTGATTTACTAAAAGAGAGATTACACCAATTGATTTTGAAGATAATCCCAGATAATCAATTTGAATCTTATCTTCAATATATGGAATTTCTTGATCTGAAAATACATCTTGCATTTTCATATATTCCTCTAATATAAATTTCACAACTCCTTGAAACTTCTTCTCTATTTGATATTTTTCTAATTTTTCAAGGTTATTAATATCCTTATTTGTAACAAGTTCGGAAAAATGTTTTTCCATTTGCTCTAAGACCCATTTTCCCTTTTTATCTGGAAAAATTCCATAAATGAAATAAATTAAACCATCTTTTACATAAAACTGGGATTTCTCTTTTTTATTGGTTTCTTCATTTATAAGTAGCATTTTATCTAATTCTCCACTAAGGATTCCAGTAGCAATGAAATCTAAATTGTTTGTTAATTCTAAAAGGAAAATATAATTTTCATTTGAACAATATAATGGAACTCTTTCAACTGAAGTAATTCCCATTAATTTGATGTATTCTCCTTTTTTCAGTTCAATTTTATCATCTTGGAGAGAAATTTTCTGGTTTCCACTTTTTATTTTTACTTTCCCATAAAGTTTTGAGGATAAAGTTTTCTTTGTTTTTTGAAATTCTTTTGGTTGTGGTTTTTCTTTGTTTTTTTGCTTTTCAAATAAATCTGGAACAAATTCTCCGCATCTAGGACAAATTTGATCCTTTGGATAAGGTTTTATTATCTTATATCCGCAGTTTTGACATGTTACGGATTCAACAGAAAAAAGTCCTGAAATTGTTAACTACTCCTTGTATTTTGATATTTAGCTATAATATATCTATAATAATTTTATTTTAAATAAATATTGGATAATTTAAATTAGAAAGTACTTCTTTAAATCTTTAATATTTTTGAATCTTATATTTTTAAGTACAAAAATATTTTCTCAGAATTAATGATAAATTCAACATTCTCTAAAGTATTTAATTATAATTGATTCATAGAAAACTTAATTTTTAAATTGGTGTAATTATATTACATTTATAAATAATTTAACAATTATAATCAATTGAACCAGAAAATATTGATACTATACATTTATGAGCGTGTTAAATAATGGTAGATTATTCAATTATGTTCGAAGTACAAGAAGGAGGCGTGTCCGTTCCGATTAAATGGGGTAAAGATCAACTCCAACCCGATAGATCTATTATAATCTTAGATGAATCTTCGATGGGATTATTTCTTTGGCACGGTAAGCGACAAGGATTAGTAGCCAGAAGAACTGCTCTTAGACAAGCAGAATCCTTAAAAGGGCATGGTTATACGATAGGAAAAAGCATCATCGGAAGAGATATAAAAACAATAAAAGAAATTGACAATAGAAAGGTTGGAAGAGAACCAAACACTACGGAATTGAATCAAGAACTACAAGAAATTTTAAATAAAGACTATAAAGAGCTTGACAATTACATTATTACTTTTCAAACAAAAGGAATTGATACTATTTCCGATATTTCAACGAGAAAAACACAAACAACTTCAGAAATTGCTCCTAAGCCCGTTACTCAACCTAAATCAGAGCCAACCATTAAAAAGTCGATAAGTACACAACCAAAAGCTGAACCTGAACATTTGAATATGATAAATTAAACAGACTTAAGTTAGAGCGTGCAATAGATTATAACGATAAAGCTTATGCAACAACTTATAGCTATGACAAAAATGGTAACAAAACTAGTGAAAAAGATTGGTTAGCATAATTTTTTGCATCCAACCCTTCAAATCGTGACAAGAGAATGTTATATTCTTCTAAAGTAGTAGATTCTTTATCAATTAAATCCTTAAATTTTTATTAATTGTAATAAAAAAGATTTTTATTGGAAATGTAATTAAAATTAAATTTCTAAATCTAGCACAATGAAATTTCAAAAACTAGCAGAATTATTAGCAAAACTCGAAGCTACAACAAAAAGGCTTGAAATGATAGATATTCTCTCTGAATTTTTTAGAGAGATCCAGATAGCACACGACTTCACAAATCTAAAGGAAGTTATGTACCTATTACAAGGAAAATTAGTTAGTAATATTAAAAAATTTCCTAAAATGGGTATTGCTGAAAAAATGA
>JARRLT010000079.1:0-16939 GCA_037386725.1 Promethearchaeota archaeon | reverse complement strand
AAAATTTTCGGTTATATCCCCTGCGTGAAAGATTTGATCAACTCCTTCAAAAATTTCTCTTAATTGTTCTAATAATAAGGATAATTTTTCTCGATTATATGAACGATCAATATGAGTATCTGAAATTATACCATATTTTGTCATTATCCTAAATCTCTAAGCAATTATTGTACCAATTGCAAATATTAAAAAGGCAATTAAAATGTCAAATATCAATCTCACAACTATATTGACTTTTGATTCTTTTTCCTTTACTTTAAAATATGATTTTAAGAAAGTGATTCCAGTAGAAATAGCACTTTTTATTACTTTAAAATAGTAGATAAATAATATCACACTTCCTATTAGAAGAGGGATATATACGAACGTCATCAGAATGAAAGAATTGCCATGAATATAATTCCATATAGCATGAGCAGAAATAATGTTATTAACTGCATGGGAGATAATTAGTGGCCAAATCCATTTTTTCCTTAAAAAGAAAACCGCTAATATGATTCCAACAAAGAAAGTTTCTATAAACCAAATTAAGGGATATGAAACAGGATAAGAAGGTCCTGATTGATTGAAACTGAATATATACGCAAAATGACCAAATCCAAAAAATAGTGAAGAAATTAACACTGCTGAAACTATATGAAAATAATCTTTACCTCGGTATGCTATAAATCCTCGAGCAAATGATTCTTCATAGAAAGCCACTGAAAGCTGTATTACTATAACAAAAATTAAGAATATAAAATAATTATTGAACTCAAGATAACTATTTAGTTGACTATTTAATAGGGACTGAGCGCTATAATTAAGCATATTTGGAACAAATAAGTAAGTAAAAAAATCAAGTGGAATGAATATCAAAAATAATAATAAAATGGCATACAATAATTGATATTTCCAGTTTTTTGCAGTTATTTTAAATAGATTAATATAACCTTTGGAGGCTGATATTTCCTCCTCCACAATTACTTGACCCCTCTCTGGTTGTAATATGAAATTTGAAACATAAAGTAGGATTGGAATCATTATAAAAATTATTGGAACTCTCATTGAAAAATAAAGGATTCCGTAGAATGGAGAATCACTTGGTACTATATAATAAGGAATAAGTAACGCAATAAAGAGTCCCAAAAAAATTATAATCACTTCAAGAAAAAATTTAAATCTACTCTTTATTATGGACGAAATACTCGTGTTCTCGGGAGAGGACATTTTTAAAAATTTATTTGTTGTTATTATCTAAGATATTGAATTAAAATTTAATATAATTTATTAATTCTTCCAGAAATCGATTATTCATATCAAAACATTCTATTTATTAAATAAATTGATATTATTTCTTTTAATTATTAGTTTTATACTATTTTAAATTAAATAAAAGTTTGAATTCTTTTATTTAATCTCTTAATAAGTTTATTTGTATAGATAATCTCCCGTTTCTGATTCGATCCTTAGTTCATTCTTAATATTAAGGCTTTTTTCACAATAACCAATTACTTTCGCATCTATTTTATATTTTGTTGCAATTTCAATGATTCCTTGTGCAACATCCTTTTCACATATCAGTTCCATACGATGACCCATGTTAAAAACCTTAAACATTTCTTTCCATGATGTATTTGATGATTTTTGAATTACCTTAAAAATTTCTGGAATAAAAAATAAATTATCTTTAATATATCTTAAATTAGATCCAAAATTGAGAATTTTAGTTTGTCCACCACCTGTATTATGAATAATACCATGGATTTCTTTCTGATAAGATTTTAAAGTTTCAATTATTACTGGCATATACGTTTTTGTCGGAGATAAAAGTGCTTCACCAATAGTTAAGTTTGAATCCTTTAAATTCTCAGAAAGAGTATGATTTCCAAAAAAGATTATATCTTCATCTAAATTTTGATCATAGCATTCTGGATATTTATCGAAATAAATATGGGAAAGAGTCCCATGTCTCGCTAAAGTTAAACCATTACTTCCAATCCCGCTATTATAGTTATCTTCGTATTCAGCTTTCCCAAAACTTGCTAAACCTACGATTACATCACTATCACTTATGTTTGCAGCATTGATAACTTTTTCTTTTTTAAGAGATGTGAATACTGAAGCATTTACAGTCAATGTTTTGACTAAATCTCCTACATCTGCAGTTTCTCCTCCACATGGGATAATTGGCAATCCCAATGAACTTATCTTTTTAGAATAACTTTCATACTCCTTGATTATTACTGATAAAATTTCTCCTGATATAAATTTGCTATTTCTATCGATAGTATTGGATAAGAAGATTTTATCTGGGATACCAATACACAATATATCATCTATATTCATTGTGATTGCGTCTCTCACGATTCCTTTAAAAGCAGATATATCTCCAGTTTCTTTATAATACATATACGCCAAACTCGCTTTAGTTC
This sequence comes from Promethearchaeota archaeon, assembly GCA_037386725.1. Classification (GTDB taxonomy): domain Archaea; phylum Asgardarchaeota; class Lokiarchaeia; order Sigyniarchaeales; family SOKP01; genus JARRLT01. The sequence continues at coordinate 14,525 of JARRLT010000079.1, read as the reverse complement.
CCGCTCCATCACTATGAAAGACTGAACAGTAATCTTCTCGACCACTAATATCATCTACTATTTTACAAAACGCCTCTGGAAATAATCCTTGATCCAATTTTTTAACTGCATCATGAACATCTTCCTTCTCCGCAGAGGCTCCCAACTTTGAATATAGATCTTTATCTTCGCTCATATTAATCGAATTTATATTTCCCTTTTAAATAATTTAGTAATTCTTCAACTTGTTCTATTGATTTTCCAATATATTTATGAGGGTCAAATAACTCATTAAACTCTTGCTCATTGAACTTTTCTCTAATTTCTTTATTTTGCATTAAAATATCTTTCATAAAACGATCTTCTTTTCTCGCTTGAATTGCTGACTGTCGTAAAATTTCATGACCCTCTTGTCTTCCTATACCTTTATTAACTAATTCTACCATCACTTTTTCCGCTAAACAAGCTCCTCTTGTTAGATTAAGGTTTTTCTCAATATTTTTCTTATTTAAGGCCCATTCTTTAACATTATTAGTTAATTGATTTATCATAAAATCTAAAAATACAAAATTTTCTCCAAAAATTACTCTTTCTGAAGCAGAATTAGTTAAATCCCTTTCGTCTTCTAAGATTATATTATCTAGAGCTACATTAACATTTGATTTTAAAATCCTGGCTAAACTACATATTCTTTCAGATTTATGAGGGTTTCTTTTATGGGGCATTGTGGAACTTCCCACTTGTTTTTTCTTAAATGGCTCAAACATTTCTGCAATCTCATTTCTTTGTAAGATCCTATTTTCTCTAGCGATTTTTGCTAATGATTGACCGATTAAGGAAGTTAAGAAAAGGACTTCAGCGTGACGATCTCTCTGAACAATTTGATTTGCAATTAGAACGGGATTCAAGTTTAGTTCTTTCATTACTTCTTTTTGTATTTCTATACCTTTATCCCCAAAACTTGCCATTGTTCCAACGGCGCCTGACATTTTGCCATATGATACTCTTTCTAAAGCTTCAGTTATTCTATCAAGGTGTCTATCAATTTCATATGCCCATACACCAAATCTCATTCCATATGTAGTGGGTAGGGCATGTTGACCGTGAGTTCTACCTATACAGACTAAATTCTTATTTTCTTCAATTCGGATGATTAATTCTTTCAATAAACCTTTCAAAGAATGTCTTATTTGACTAAGAGCTTCTTTAAGTTGTAAAGCTATAGCAGTATCTTCAGTATCATAACTTGTTGCTCCTAAGTGTATATATTTTCCTGCATTTCCCTCACATTGCTCATCCAATGCTTTAACCATAGCCATTAAATCATGATGAATTTCACGATCTATTTCCTTAACACGTTCTAATTTTACATAATCTAAATTAGCTTTCCTATTTATTTCCTCAGCAACACTTTCAGGAATATTTCCTAACTTAGCATGTACTTTTGCTAAGACTGCTTCCACATTTAACCAATTTTCTAATTTTTTCTCTTCAGTAAAAAGATCAGCAATAGGAGTTCGATAACGGGTTTCAATTGGGTGAATAAATTTATGGTCCATTAATATATCAGCTTATTTTTTAAAATATCTCTAATTAATCTTTATTCCTAGAAACTTTTGAATTTATTTCTTTTCTTGAATTTTTCATTGATAATCATATAAACTCTAAAAAATTAAAAAATTAGCCATCCGTGATGATTTTTATAGGGAACTATATTTTCAATATATTAAATGTATAATAGAAAGAAATTTTATTTTTTTAACTGCATTCAGTGTGGAGCATGGTACTATACTTGGAAAAAAATTAAAACAAAGAAATGTTGGAACTGTGGAAAGAGTTTTAAATTCAAAGATGCAAAAAAATTTTCAAAACTCTGTACAACAAAAGAAGCTATAGCATTATCAAAAGAGCTAAAGAAAAAAGGTGGTAATCAACTAAATTCCGAAAATTTACATTTTTATAGCTTGAATTACGAATAATATCCTTAATGATTGAATTCTCTTCCAATCATTAGATTATTTCTTATAAACGAGTTCTAATAATTTTTTTATTTTTATTTGATCTATTTCTTCGGTACAATAAAATTTAAGATGTCTCATTGTTTTTCCCGTGCCTTGAAATAGTGAAATTTCCTCTTTTGTTAAATTCTTAATTGAAAAACCTAAATTGACACTATCTTTTAATCCCACAATATAGAATTCATTATCATAGTAAGGAACACCATATTTCATATATTCTTTAATTTTAGGGAAGATCCTCAAGATAAGATCTCTTAATTCATGACAAATTTCTTTTTGAGGAGACTTAAGCTTATTAAAATATTCAGTAACTATTTCATCCACAATTTTTTAAATCCTATTTTTATATTTATAACTTTTTTATATCTCATTAATGAATTGACTTATCATTTTGATATTTAAAATCTAATCATGTGTTTTCATTAGACTTTTCATAATCAATTAATCCCCTAAAATGCTATTTTGAAGGTGTTTTAATCTTTTAAATCCATAAATTTTTTTGATCTATAACTCTATTTCTATTAACTATAATTAATGGATAAAATTTTATGGAAAGACTTGATATTTTAAAAATTTTTGACAATAAGCTTATAGATCAAATAAATAAAATTACTCTGGATGAAATTGAATATTGGGATTTAAGGGTTGGAATAACCAAGGGGACAACTATAGAATTTACTAACCAAAAAAGCAAGGAAATTTCCAATTATGAAATTAATAAATGTGGGTTAAGAACATTTATTAATGGTGGTTGGGGATTTTATGTTTTAAACGAGATCAACAAGGATGTTATCCTTATGGCATTTAAAAAAAAAAGAGACCCTTTGGAAAAAAATTATAAAATTCATGAAAAAAATAATTTATTAAGTACTGGAATTGAAGAGAAAATTCAAATTGTTAAGGATCATGAAAGGAAAGCTTCAGAATTCTCAAATAAGATTAAAAACACAAAAACTATCTACACTGATGGATCTTCTTCCGAATTATTTTTAAATTCTTTTGGTAGTAATATCTACCTTGAGATCCCAATATTACGCTTATTTTCCTTAGTATATGCTAAAGATGATGGAATTATTCAAAGAGCAATAAATTCAGTAGGAGGATTAGGTGGTTTTGAAATTTTACAGACAGATAAAGCTAGGAATCTAAGCAGAAAATCTGCAGAAGAAGCAGTAAATTTATTAAATGCGAAATCTCCCGTTGGAGGCAAATTTACAGTGATTATGGATCCTAAGTTGACTGGAACCTTTGTTCATGAAGCATTTGGTCATGCTGTAGAAGCAGATCATGTTTTAGGTGAAGAAAGTATTTTATTAGATAAAATTAGTCAAAAAATTGCTATGGAAGATGTAACTATTGTTGATGACCCTCGAATGGGTCAGGGAAAACGATTTAATTTGCCTTATGAGTTATTTGGAAGTTATTTTATAGATTCAGAGGGTATTCTCTCGCAAGAAACCGTAATTGTTGAAGATGGAATATTAAAGAATTATTTACATAGCTTAGAAACTGCTTCAAGAATGAATGTAGAGCCAAATGGACACGGTAGAGCTACATCACCTTCATTAAGACCTCAAGCGAGGATGGGAATAACTGTTTTAAAACCAGGAAATTGGAGCTTAGAAGAGATGATTAAAGATACAAAAAATGGGATATTATGCGAAAAAGAAAAAGAATTAATGAGAGATGTTGCTTTGTCAGGAATGACTTTAGAGACTTTAAATAGAATAACTGCTCTAGGGAAAGAATTAAGTTATTCAGATGGGATGTGCGGAAAAGGAGGGCAAAGTGTAAGAGTATGTGATGGTGGTCCTTATATTAGAGTTGATAATGTAACAGTGGGAGGTTTGAGTTAATGGAAAATCAGTTTGATATACATAAAATTGCGAACCTTTGTTTCAATTTAATTAATAATTCTAATTATGATGCTAAGGCAAGCGAAATTTATTATAATAAAGTAAACTATAAAAAAGTTGAAATTGAAGAGAATTCTATAAAAAATAATGAAATGGGAAGTCATTATGGAATTTCTATTCGTGTTATTAATAAATCTGGTTCTCTAGGTTTTGCTTATACAAATAATCTTAAAGATATTTCGATAAACAAGATGGTGAATAATGCTTTAAAGCTTATGAATTCGGGTACTTCAGATCCGGACTTTCTAAATCTTCCAAATGAACCTAAAGATTATCCTAAAGTTAATGGTCTTTTCGATAAAGAAATTCATAATTTGCAATTGGAAGAATTTTTGGATCATGCTAATCAATTAATTGATCTCTGTAAAAAGGAGAAGAAAGCTATTTCCCAATCTGCTAAATTATCCTCTATTTCATCGAAAACTTTAATAATGAATTCTAATGGAATTGATGCGGAAATAGAAGAGACTAGCTGTTCTGTAAATTCAAATATGATTGTTAAAGATAGAATCTCTGGGGAACGTTCATTTGGTTATGATTGGCAAGCAGTAAGATACTTTTCCGAATTAGATTCATTTGAAGTGGGAAAAAATGCTCTGGATGATGCATTAACAAATTTACATCGAAAAAAGATTGAAAGTAAAAGTTTACCAATAATTTTAAGCCCTAAAGCCACAATTAACTTCATCTTAGATCCTATTCGGCTCAGACCTATTGAATATTAAAGATAACGCATTAGTGGATGGAGCCATTGGTTCTGCTCCCTTTGATAGTGAGGGAGTACCTGGAAAAAACAAAATAATTGTAAGTAAAGGAAAATTATTAGAAAATGGATTATTACATAATAGTTATACGGCTGGTAAAGAAGGTGTTTCAAGTACTGGAAATGGATTCCGTGGATCTTATAAATCCCTCCCCTCAATTAATCCTACAAATTTGATTTTAGAACCAGGGAATCATAATATTGATGAAATGATTGGAGAAATTAAAGAAGGAATCTTTATAGGATATACTGGTGATCGTCCAAACATTTCAACAGGCGATTTTAGCGGCTTAATTATGCATGGTAATTTAATTAAAAATGGAGAAATTTTAGATCCATTGAATGAAACAATGTTTGGTATAAATTTATTGGATTTATTCAAAAGGATTGAAGCAATCTCAAAAGAATTCAAGATTTTAGGCTCATACAAAGCTCCTTATATTAAAATAAAAGAAATGAGAATAATCGGAAGCGAAAATCGTTAGATCGTGATGTTTAACCTAATCCATAAGGAATTATAAAACTTCACATTTTTTCCCAATTTTGTTTCCCATAACTCAATTATTATAGTTCGATTCCCAGGATTTGAAAAACTAATATTTAATTTTTGAGATACCCATTTTCCAGAATTTTGTAATGTTCTTTCAGTAGTATTAAAATAAGGTATGGCATTAATAGATCCTTCAGAAGTTAATTGAGTTTTATTATCTCCCTTTAATATTTCTATTTGAAATGTGAAAGGACGATTCAAATGATTTTCTACCCCTACATAGAAGTAAATTGGTTCTCCAATAGTTGCATTAGTTGGATAATTTTCCATCTTTTTATTTTCATTTAAAACAACTAAAGTATAATATCCTGGCCCTGGATTTAGGATATAATATATGATAAATCCAGAAATAATGATTATTCCGATTAGAAGGGAAATAGTTACAATTTTGCCAAACTGTCTTTTACTTTCTCTTAATTCCTTCTTCTGATTTTGTTTAATATCGTTTTTGTTATTCATTTTCCCTAAACCATTCGATGGTTTTTCTTAAACCTTCTTTTAAAGATGTAGTTGGCTCCCAATTTAAAATATTTTTTGCTTTTGTAAGATCTGGAGATCTTCGTTTAGGATCATCGATTGGAAGTTGTTTAAATACAATTTTAGATTTTGAGTTTGTCAGATCTTTTATTATTTCGGCTAATTGTAGAATTGTAAATTCTTCTGTGTTACCTAAATTTATTACTTCTCCCAGTGCTTTTTCAGTGCCAACAATCTTCAATATACCTTCTACTTCGTCTTCTACATAAGTAAATGACCTTGTTTGTGATCCATCCCCAAATACCGTTATATCTTCATTATTCAAAGCTTGATGGATAAAATTTGGAACAACTCGTCCAAATTCTGGACCATGACGAATTCTTGGTCCCGAAGTATTAAAAATTCTGACAATTTTCGTTCTCAATTTATGTTGTAACTCATATGCCTTAATGAATGCTTCACCAGCACGTTTAGATTCATCATAACAAGATCTTGGTCCAATCGGATTTACATTTCCAAAATAAGTCTCTGGAGTAGGAATCACTTCATCAGGAGGATTTCCATAAACTTCAGAAGTACTTGTATAAAAGAATAAAGCGTTATGAGCCTTTGCAATCCCTAAAGCGATCATTGTTCCAAGTGTATTACTCTTTAAAATCGATATGGGATGATCTTTAAATTCAAAAGGTGAAGCTCTACTAGCCATATGCATTACAATATCAAGTTTTTTGATGTCTCCGACACAAACACTGTCGGGAAAATTACTAAAACCAAAATATATAGGATTGGAAATATCATGATTTATAAAACGAAAATTTTCCTTATCCTTCAGATGAAGAATATTCTTAGTGGAACCAGAGGATAAGTTATCAAGACTTTTTTTCAAAAGAAATATTTGCCTTTTCAAGGCGATCAATAATTTCTTCAATATCATTTTCTATTCCAGAGGACATAATAAATCTTAATTTTTATAATATTTAGTTTTGCTTTTGTTAGAAAATTCGTATTTGGATTTAATTTTTGTTAATTTATTAATATTTTTAGGTAGTTTATAATAAAAGACCTTTAACACGATAAAAATTCATTGTTCCACTGAAGAGGATTAAATTCTTTTGAAGACAATTTAATATTTTTATTTCTACGCTGTGATTCATAAGAAGCCAATACAATCTCCAATAATTTCTGTTAATGGTGATTTTTGATAAATTGGTAAATGACCAACATTAACCAACATTCCACAACCTATTATTCCTACCCTTAATTTACCAAATGTCCTCTTATTCCAAACTTAATTTAATTCTTATTATTAGGGATTAATTGTATTATCTTAATCTGAAAATTTATGGCTTTAAATTAAATAGTGATAATCTAAATGGTTTTAATTTTATAACTTCTTGAAGTTTATTTTTCACAGAGGGATCATCATTAATAAGTTCTTCTGCTTCTCTCTCTGAGGTTGTTTTAAATACAATTATACCCATAGGATTTACTAGATCAAGAACAGGTCCCGCCAGTTGAAGTTTATCATCCTCCATTAACTTTTTTAAATACTCAAAATGATCTGACATTATTTGTTTTTCATTTTCACTTAGATTTTCAAGAAATCCCCCTCTTTTTGGTTCAATTATTGCTAAATAATGCTTAAAATCTAAAAAGTAACTGTAAGAAAAGAGCGAACTGAATTATTCATTCTTTTTTCCACAAAACTGACAAAATTTTTGTTCAGCGGGATAAAAATTTCCGCAATTAATGCATTTTTTAAGCGAATTTTCAAGAATTTCTCGTCCTAGCATTTGGAAAGCTTCCTCGACATTTTTTCCTGTTTTTGCAGATGTACTGAGTAATTCACCTTTAAATTTATGTTTTTTAAAGACCTCTAACCCCTTTTCTCTTGGAACTATTCTTTGATCTTCTAAATCTGCTTTTGCTTCTATTAATATATTTGTTTTTGGCCTATTAGGAGCAGAATTTATAACATTAACCCAATCATTGAGATCCTCTAATGATTGCTTACTTGTTATGTCATAAAGCATTAAAGAGCCACTTGCTCCTGACACATAGGAGGGGAAAAGAACTCTAAACTTTTCTTCGCCCGCAAAATCCCATATATTTAATAAAATAGGCTCACCATTAATTTCCAGCCTTTTTGTTTCAAAATCTACTCCGATGGTACTTAAAACTGATTTTGAAAACTTTCCAGTTGCATATCTACGTATAAGACTTGTCTTCCCTGAATTTTTTGCTCCCGCAACGACTACCTTGAACTTAATCAAAAATAATCACTTACATTAAAATTTTTTTATGTTATATTTAGATACACTCTTATTATTATAATTACGAATTAAAGTTAAAAATCTTTTTAAGTAATAAATGATCAATTCAACTCGTTTAAATTTATGAATAATAGGTTATTAAATCATTCAAAAATCTTATTAAAATATCTTATAGAATGATTAAAAGAAATTAGAGAAAATTTCTTATTTTAAAGCAGTTAAGAGTAAAGGAAAATGTATTCCTTATTAAAGAATGATAGAATTCCCACAAATGATAATAAAATATAGAATATAATACTTTAATCTAAATTTTCTAAAGAATTAAATAAGAATAAAGAAGGGGATATTTTAGGAATATCTCTTCCTTTAGAATTCACTCCGATATTTTATTATCATATTCAACTCCATTTTATTGATTTGAGTTCCAGTTCAAAGAGTTTAGGAATTAAACTCAGTATGGATATGTGGAAACATCTTGCTTGTTATTTAAAAATTCAGTATTATGTAAAATATATGTGGAACTTGAAATAAATAGGCCGTTACCATTGTTGGATATAGTAGAATTCTGAATTACTGAATTATCACAATTTATTAAGCCAATACCATCTAAATTCTTGTTAAATAGACATTTATCAATGGTCAAATTATCACATTTAAGAGCATTTATCCCTTCATCAAGATTTAAGTACAATGTTGAAGAATTCAAATAGCAATTATTACAACTTCTTAGTAAAATACCATCATTAGTGTATGCTATTTTTTGATTTTTGATGTTTACATAATTACAATTAATCATAATTATCTGACCATAATTATTATCAATTGTAAAATTATTTTGATCGTGGAAAAAACCTATTTGATAACTATTTATTGTATTATTATGAAAAGATGAGAGAGTGGAATATGAAATTGCAAGACTTGAATTATGGAACATGTTATTATTAATGTTAATATCTTTAGAATTCGATAAGAAGATTGAATCGCCGTAATAATAATTATAATAGGGATCTTTTAATAAATAGAATGTATTATTGTGGATATTGATATTTTCAGAATCAGTTAAATAAAGGCTACGATCAAAGCTTTTGAAACTATTATTTCGAATTGATAAATTATCACAATTACTTAAAGTAGTAATACCATAGAAAAAGTTGGTGACTTTATTTCTCTCAAAAATGATATTGGCACAATTATAAAATTTTATGCCATTAAGTGAGCCACTATACGCATCCCCAATAAAACTATTATTATAAATCTTAATTATATTCATCCTGATGTCTGAAAGATATAAAACCCCGTTATAAGTCCCCCCACCTAAGATATTATTTCTGATAATACAATATTTTGAAACCCCATTAATACTTATAGCATAAGAATCAGAAATTATAGTATAGTTTTCAATGATATAAGGGTCATCAATTGTACCTGAGCCTGGAAAATCATAGTGTTTAAAATCCTCATCACTTTCTATATCGATACGGAATGTACGAGGTGTTTTATACGGATTAAGCATCATTCCTATACCGAGAGATTCTATTGTTATTAGATAAACAGCAGAGAAAATTATTAATAATATGAATGAAATAGAGAGAATTGTATTTTTTGAAAATTTCAATTTCATAGAATTGATCACCATATCCCCACATTAAATAATATATTATAAAATAGCATGGTAATGTTTGATAAGAAGATAACATAAAAAAATACAGGAAGAATTAAACTTACTTTAATACTTCTTCTTTTTGAGAGATAATATAATATAATTCCATAAAATAGAATAATGAGATTGATTATTAAAGGGATTATAAAAAATAACCAAAGATCTAACTTCTTATCACAACTATAAGTTACTTCTGTGCTCTGCTTTATGGGATCTACGTTAAGGAATATAATAACCCAATTGGCTGAAAAGGGAATTTTAAAACGTCCCTCATCTTTATTCAAATTACCATTAGATAAAGTAAAAGATTGATAATCGGAGAGATTAATCCTAAATTTATTAAAATTCTTTTCTGTCATAATTAGAACTGTTATACTTACGTTGCGGTTTGAACTACTAAATTTCCAACTAATATCCAACATCCAATCACTAATTAAAGATACCGCATGGTAATCATTATAACTAATTAGATCTCGTGTTTGAGTTCCAGATGAATTTAAGTTAAAGTCCTCTTCTTTATTAGATATATTTTTCGAGAATCTTGTAAACAAAAATGAGCTAGATGATATTGAGCAAAAAATTATGAAAAATAAAACCATAAATTTAGATTTTTGCATTAAATTAAATTTGGATAAATGCAAATAAAAATATTTCCTTTCGGTATCCCATTTCTGATCTAATTCTTTTTTGGTTAATATTTATCATTTCTTTCGTTTAAGATTTATTTTAAAAAATTTCTCACTTTATAACTTAATGAAAATCATAAATTGTCTTTATACTCAAATCTGCTGAGTTTGTATATTTCTTGAGCGATTTTTTTGCCGATATTATCGATCTTGGTAAGGTCGGGAATATCCGCATTTACAATATTTTGAAGTGTTTTTAAATCTTTTAATAAATTCTTTGCTCTTAAGGAATTTACACCTGGAATTCCTGAAATGATAAATTCTAATAAATATGAGATCTCTTTTGGTGCTTTTTCAAATCGAAGATTGATAGAAACATCTTTTTTGGATTGTTCCTTCTTTGCTAAATGATATAAGAAAGTTGCAGTCTCTTGAGGATTTGTTGTTTTATAAATAGTTACACCAAAATTTAAAATCACAGAACAAATTGCACCATAAAGAGCATTTTCGTTAATACTAAAACTTTTTAAGGGATCTCCTTCCAAGATGAGAATTGGTCTTTCGAAATGTTTTCTTAACTCCTTAAGTTCGGAAAATAGTCTCCCATCGATAATAGAATCACTAAAATCTTCTGAACTTTTTCTTTCTATACCTGTTCTGTTAGAGATAACATAATCTCCAACTTTTAGATTTTCTAGTTGTAAATTAATACCCATAAGAGATAAATTTCGTACCACTGCTGATGCTGTTTCACGATTGTCTGCAATAATTTTATATTCCTCTGCTCCCTGAATTTTTTCAATATCATGCATTTGTGATACTATTTCTTTTTGACTATTAATCTTTTTTGAATCCATTTCAGTATCGTTGCCATTTCTAGAATTTTTATTTATTTTCTCTTCTGTTATGAAAGAAAATAAATCCTTTTGCTTAGAATCCTCAATATTATTTTTCATTCTTTTTAGACTGTCTTTCATGTTCTTTTCTCGGGTTTTTTCTGCCCAGTAATATCCTTCATCTCTCGTGCCTTCAGCCATAAGAACGAACATTTTTCCCTCTTTTTTTCGCCCTGTACGCCCTCTTCTTTGAATTGTTCTCACTGCACTGGGAACTACATCATAAAATACCACCATATCACATTCAGCGATATCTAATCCCTCTTCAGCAACACTCGTGGCAATTAAAGTATTATATTCTCCTTCTTTGAACTCTTCTAATAAATTTATCTGTTCTTTTTGAGTTAATCCCTTATCTGACCCTCGATTTGCTTGCCCTACAAATTTATGAGCTTTCACAATTTCATGGTATTTAAAATAATCAACAATATTATTAACGGAGTCTCTAAAGTGACAAAAAACTAAGATTCGAGAACTATTATTTTCACCCAACTGACTTTCAAGTAATTCTTCTAATTTATTAATTTTAGGATGAATGATTCCTTTTGCTTGAATTTGATAAGTTAAATCGATTACTCTTTTAAAATTTGTTCCGGAAAATAATTCACGTAAAGATTTATTAGCCTTATTTTTCTTAATTTTTTCTTGATTTTTCTCGAAATAATTTTTTAAAGCATTTACTCCTTGAGTTTCAATTAATTCACTCATATGGGATAAACGAATGGCATTCGCCTGAAGTTTTTTCGCATAAAAAAGTTGGAATTTTTCTGAATCACTTGTTGTTCTTGCAATTTTGCCATTTATAACTTTATTTAACTCAAGTAAATCTTTTCTTGTGACTTTATTTACATCATATGTACTTAGCAAATCTTGTTCTTTAAGAATCTTATAGATATTCTTTAATTTCTCTGTAAGGATATTTTTTATCTCAAGAAATTCTTTTGGAAGTTTTATTTTTATCCATTCTTTATCTACATCATGAACATAAGGTTTTACATCTGGATCTTCTTCAGTTCTAATTTCAATATGATCTATATATAAGTTTTGTTTAATTTCTTTAATTTTTTCTTTTGTTGACCCAGGACTCGCTGTTAAACCAAGAATTTGTGGATTGTTTGCAGTATCGATATATTTTTTTGCTAAAAAGCAATAGGCATAATCTCCTACTGCTCGATGACACTCATCGAAAATGATCAAAGAAACATCTTTTAATGTATAACTACCGTTAATTATATCATTTTGGAGTACTTGAGGTGTCATGAATGCAACATTCAAATTTTCCCATATTTGCTTTCGTTCTTCTGGTGAAATAGATCCTGTGATTGAATGAAGTGATTTAGGCTCTAAAGTAGTCTGTTCAAGAAATGAAGAATAATGTTGATCCACTAAGGGTTTTGTAGGTGCCAGAAAAATAACCTTTGAGTTAGGATATTCGGTTAAACGTTGGACTGCTAACATAAGAGCTATAATCGTCTTCCCTAATCCTGTAGGGATAACTACTAATGAATTTTGATTCAAACAGTTAATGAATATAGACTCTTGGTACTTTCTACGAATGATAAGATTCTTTTTAACTAAAGGATGCGAGACATATTCTTGGTTGGTAACTGGGATCACCAGAATTAAATTATAATTATGAATTAATAAGAATTGATATTTAAACTATTAGAGTCTAAAGAATCACTTAAATTATTTTAATGAAGAATTAATAATCTTTAATTTTTCAGTTCTCAAGAATGTCCTTATTCTTTTAAAAACAAATTAACAGGTCATTTTTCAATTTGCTTTCAATAACTCAAATATTTAATTTTTCCTATATTACTATATTTATAAAAATTAATTAAATTCTCTAAGGAAAATTTTCAAGAAGTAAATATCATTGCGCGAGTGGTTTAGCTTGGTATAACATCACGTTCACACCGTGAGGGTCGAGAGTTCAAATCTCTCCTCGCGCACTTCTTTTTTAAGTTTCTTGAGAATCTTATATTATCATAATTATTATTATAAAACAGAGTATAAACTCACTAGATGAATTTAGAGAAAAAATGACTTTTTCTGGTGAAAATTTCGATTAAAAGTTCCTTAAAAACATAAAAATTAAATGAAATGTTATATTTTACCTATTAATTACTCTTTTTAAAGGTAAATTAACTTTGTCAAGTTTTCTCGAGTCGAAAAAACTTCGAAAGAAGTATAAAAAAGTAAAAGAATACGTTAAAATAGGGCCGATCTTCCTAACAAGATATGAAAAAGCGAGAATTGTTGGTGCGCGAGCCCTTCAAATAAGTTTTGGAGCACCAATTTTGGTAGAGAAACCAAAAGATATAATTGATCCTATAAAAATAGCCCAATTAGAACTTAAGTTAGGAATATTACCTTTAACAATACGTAGAATGAGCCCAAAGGGAGAAGAGTATCAAGACATCCCAATAGATCGCTGAAAAGTTATTTTTCAGAAGACGAGTTAAATGAGTGTTCGAAATATACCGATTAATTTTATAGAAGAAACGGCATTATATTTTAATTTTATTGAACGCGATATTTACCCCGTTCTGTTAAATAGTAAACTCGATTATTTCCAACAATTTCTGATGCAATATACCCTTTAGCGATTAAATTGGATAAAATTTCTTCGAGTTCTGCTTTTTTAAATGGTTCTTTTCCCATAGGGACACGACTTTGGTTGGAAATAATGGCTATTCTGCTTAAAAACATTCTTTTATTCATAATAGATTCAATAATAGTCAACTCATCGTTTGATAATTTTTCAAAACTATCATGAGTTATAACTTGTTCCTTTAATCTCTTTGCTAAATCAATTGTTTCTTGACTTGCTTCCTGTTTTTTTGTTTCAACATGCGTAAGATTTACTTTTTCTTTTGCTACTCTTTTATCCTTATTTTCAGCAGCTTTTCGAAATAAAGAACTCATTTTTTCCTTGTCATCTTTTTCATTCATAATATCATAATAAATAAATAGTTTAATTAAAAAAGTTTATGTTATAGTTAGTTCAATCTTTGAGATATATAAGGATTATCTAACTAAAAATTGGCTCCATATGTTTAAATTAAATTCTTATACATGATATTTGATTTAATCTGCAAAAAAATGCTATTAGATCAAATAAAATCCTTATGAAACATAAAAATTATAGACGATTCCCGGATTGTCACTCATGCTAGGCCGATTCGTTCAATCGCATGATAGGCCGCGTCCGTAGTATTACCAATACACACGATGCGGTCTAACATACTGTTAGCCAAGAAACAAAGATGGGAATAGAGGTCTATATAAAGTCAATAGGTCTTGGAATGGGGATATGGCATTTGTCGGCATTCCCCGTTGTTCTGGCCGCAATTGTTACGCA